>DAOLDN010000020.1:0-16163 GCA_035327385.1 Verrucomicrobiota bacterium
AGAAAATCATCCACCATCAGGATGAACGTCAGGATGCCGGCCCATCGCAGGAGGCTTTTCTGATCCTTGCTGCGAACCAGAAACGAAGAGTAGAACGCGATGAAGGCGCACGCCGCCCAGATCAGCACGCCGACGTTGGAAAGAAACCCATAGTAAAACGGCATTGATTTGTCGGAGACCTGAAAAGGATCCCTGGAAATCTTGGACATGCGCACTCCGCCCAGGGCGAATGCCACCACTATCAGCACCAGTCCCAGCCACAGGGCCGCGATCCATTTGATGTGTTTAAGTTTATTCATGCAATTCTCCAGTAATCCGGTTGACCGACAAATCATTCCTATCCGCGCCGGCCATTCACCCTCCAACGCGCCATCTTACGATTGAACAGACTCGATGGAAAAAGCGGCGTCCGCGTCGGCGAGTTCGCTTTCTTTTTCCATCTCAAAAAACAATTTTTTGGCGAACAAAACACGCGGGTGCAGATTGAGCCACAGGACTTCGCGAAGGATCTCCCGCGTGCGCGCGGGATCGGCTTCGCGCCGCTGGCATGAACGGAAGTAAGCCCACAGATTCACCAGCAACAGCCCCGGATAAAAAACACCCAGCAACACCGAGAACTTGCTGAACTTGCTGGGATGGATCGCCGCGATGCGAAAACCCGCCACACGGCCGAGGATGCGCAGTCGCTGCGCACTGATCAGAAAGATGTGGCCGAAGTAGTAGCGGTGCTCCTTCTTGTCGAGAAAGCGGATGGCGCTGGTTTCGTTGATCGGCAGATTGTTGAAGAGATAACCGTCCAGCAAAAGACTGCACAGCCTCGCACGCAGGCACGACGGGTTGGGCGTCGTCAGGATGAGCCGCCCGCCCTTTTTGAGAATGCGATTGAACTCGCGCAACGGGCCTAACTGATCCGGAAGATGCTCCATGCCTTCCTGGAACAGAACATAATCGGCGTGCCCCGTGGGAATCGGCAATGTCTTCTCCAGATCGGCGAACTTACACGTCAGCCCGTCCACCTTGAAGAATTCCGGGTAAAGATCGTACGGCTCCACAGCTGCTCCTAATGCGCGCAATTCGCGGCTCATCTCGCCGGCGCCGGCGGGCAGGTCCACGACAACCTTGCCGGCGATGTCTTTTCGAGACCTGAAAATGTCTTTGACGAACGGCTTGATTCCGCCGCGCCTGAAGAAGCTCATGCGAATGGAGTAAGCGGTTTCCACGCTGCATTGCCAAGAAAAATGTATGCAGCCGACCCGGTGCTTTTCCCCATCACGAAGACGCCCCGACCAATCACCAAACTCGACAAGCTTCCCGAAGTTTTGGCATACAGGCAGCGTGCGATCCGCAGAATCCCAACCCCAACAGTGCCGTCGATTCCAGACGGCATCATGGCGCTGGCACGTCTGCGAGTCTCATGCCAGCCCGGAGTTCCTGCGACGGCTGGACGCACCGCACGAGATGCTCAAGCCCCCGGCGCAGCCCGTTGAACGCGTTCCGCCGCGCACCGGAGCCGAACTGGTGCGTCTGACCGTTCCTGAATCACCGTCGCGACCGTTGTTCGTCAAACATTACCAGCCCACCCCGTTTTGGGTTTCCGTGAAAAATATGTTCCGCCCATCACGAGCACGGCGCGCATTCGAGAACGGCCTGTGCTTGCAACGCCTGGGATTCCGCACCGCGCAGCCTGTGGCCTTTGGCGAACATCGCCGTTGTTTCTGGCTGCGCGAGGCGTTCTTCATCTGCGAGGAAGTCGCACAGGCTGTCACTTTTCATCACTGTTTTGGGACTGTCTCCGATCCCGGTCAACGCCGGCTGCTGCTGCGCACGTTGGCGCGCCAGATGGCTGCGCTGCATAACGCGAATTTTTCCCACGGCGATCCCAATGGAAAGAATTTCATGGTAAGCAATTCGGATTTCCACAATCTCGTGTTGATCGATCTCGATGCGCTGCGCCCGCAACGCAATTTGACCCTCCGCGCTGCCGTGCGCGATTTGAGGAATCTGTTCCGGCGCTCCACGCTGCCGGAGAGAGCCAATCTGCGGTTCGCGATTGAATATGCCCGCGCTCGTTCACCACGCTTGTCCGCACGGAAAGTTGTCGAGGCTGTCGGCAGTTGAGAAAAAATTCTGCTGAATGAAATCCGTTGCCACATCCCAAACGCAAACCAGCGACACGCCTCCGACAACCGTGCAACGCGGAGCGCTGCGCTGGACCGTGCGCGCCGGTGTGCGGGACAAGACGCTGGACGCCGTGCTGGAAAATCCCGATTCGTTTCTCACGGACAAGTCGCAGCATTTCAAAAACAGCCGCAGTGTCACCGTCGCAAGGATTCCACTGGCCGGGAAAAGCGGCTGGGTGTTGCGACGCCTCAATTACGGCAAGCCGCTGCATCGGCTGCGCGATTCTCTGCGACCCACGCGCGCCCATCGCGCTTTCGCCAACGGTCTGCGTCTGGAGCAGGCCGGTGTTCCCACGGCCCGCGTTCTGGCTGCCGGCGAAATCCGCCGGCTGCGCTGTCCGGTTCACGCCTATCTGCTCACGGAGGAAATCCCCGGCGCGGTCACACTGGAGCAGTTGATGAAAACCAAACCTGCGCCGCCGCAAAAGGCTCTGTCCAGTCTGGCTGAAACGTTGGCAGGTCTGCACGACGCCGGTTTCTCGCATCGCGACCTGAAATCTTCCAACGTCCTTTTCACCGGCGACCTGCAAGCGTACTTGATTGATCTGGACGGCGTGCGCCGCATTCGCGGGCCAGTGCAACGTCAGGCAGTCGCTGATCTGGCCCGACTGGCGAAAGGCATGATGGTCACACGGGAATTTTCCAGCGGAGGATGGGTTGAATTCCTGAAGACCTATTGCCTCCGCCGCGGGCTGACCGACTGGCAGCATTGGGTTGTTGCAGTGGCCGCGAAACGTGATGCGGAAAGCTGACTCGTTGTGGGAGACCGCAGTCAGTCATCGTTTAGTGCCGCGATCATTTCGCGCAGTGCGGTATTGTTGGGATGCATGCGAGGCAGCCTTGTCATGAAGCGCTGCCACGTCCGGCGGACGCGCCGTTCGGCTAGCGAGCCGACGTAATAGCAGACGGGCAGAAAATCGCTCGTGCCAAGGTTGTCAACCAGCACCATCTCGCCGCAGCCGTCATGGTTGCGTCTGTAAACCATGTTGCGCTCCTTGAGTTCGACTGTGATCACCCGCTCGCGGAGCAGGTAGTCACGCAATTGCGCCAGCGCTTCCACCAATCCCGCCTGATGCCGATTCAGTTCCTCCGGCGACGTGAGATAGTGATGGAAGGTGCGCGCCACCTTGCCATCACTGTCCCGCACGAGGTCAAACACATCGCCTTCGCCCAAGTTCGTCTTCACCGAACCATGGTAACGTGCCAGCAACTGCCACGAGATATTCCGCCGTTTCAGATGCTGGTAGTATTTCGCCTCCCGTCGTGACTCGCGGCCGTCGCCGTTGACGATGACCTTGATGCACAACTTGTCATCGGCCGGATGCGCGTAACATTCTCTGCGTTTTCCCCGCCCGACGAGGTGGGACGGGTCGAGCTGGATCACATTTTGGCTGGTACTGCGCATCGCGAGTGGGCATCGTGCCGAAAATTCAGCGCTGAAACAATCTAGTTTCCGTGCGGAACGAGCGTCGGGCGAATCTTGACACTGCCCCCGAACTCTATCCCGCGCGGGGCGCGGCGTTTACGCCGCTTCAACGTCCGAAAGCCAGCAAATCAATCGTTTTACCCCACTGCGCTCGAACCTTGAAGCGACCTGAAGGTCGCGCTCCGGGGGCAGTGTCAAGATGCGCCCACGTGCGTCCTCACTCACCGATCGGGTCGGGGAAAACCTGCTTCTGACTGACGGCGGCAGCGACAGCGGCTTAAATGGCGTAGTCCTTCAACTCGACCAGCGCCATTTCGAGAATCGATTGATAACAGCCCTCCTCGTTCTGGGCGACAGTGTCCACGAAGTTTTCGCGCTCGCCGGGTCGCGGGACATCGAATGGAAAATCGATGAGCTGTTTGAGTTTGCCGGCGTTGGCGCGTGCATAAAGCCCTTTGGGGTCCCGTTCGATGCAAACGTTGAGCGGAGCGTGGACGTAAATCCAGACGAGGTGGCTCCCCAGCACCTTCTTGACCATGTCCCGATGATCATGCTGCGGAGCCATGGTGGAGACGACGACATTGAATCCCTGTTCCGCCGCGAGTCTGGCCACCTCGGCTGTGCGACGATGATTTTCAAGACGCGCTTCCGGCGAGAACGCGAGATCGGAGCAAAGACCGGAGCGCATGTCGTCTCCGTCGAGGTAGAAAACAGGATGCCCTCTGTCCACAAAGCCGTCCCGCAGCCGCCGCGCCAGCGTGGTCTTGCCCGCGCCAGAGCGACCGTAAAGCCAGAATACCTTTTTCATCGTGTCGATTTTGTTCGGGATTGCCGGATTCGTCCAAACCGGTTTCAGGTCGTCATCGTCGTTTTCAGTCCAAAAACCGCAGTCGCACCCGGATGCCGCCCAGCAGATGTTTGATCAACGTGACTGAAGCCATAATGCGGCCAAAGAGTTTTCACCGCAATCTTGGTTTCATTTCGCCGTCCGCACCGAACGCGTCCGCGAATCCCGCCGTCTGACGACAAAATCATTGAGAATCCCGCGTGGATTTGAAACCGTTTCGCAAACGTTCGATCAGGCCGGTGAAAATCCTCCATCTCAACAACGAAAAATCCTGGCGCGGCGGCGAACGCCAGACGCTGCTGCTGGCCGCCGGACTGCGCGACCGCGGCGTCCATTCCGTGATCGGCTGTCGTCCGGATGGTTTGTTGGAGGCACAAGCCCACGCGGCCTCGGTGGAAACGCTACCGATCGCCGGCAACAATTTCGGCGCGGCGCTGGCGCTCGTGCGCGCGGCGAGGCGATTCGATCTCATCCACTGCCACACCGGACGCGGGCACAGCCTCGCCGCTATCACATCAGGCGTTCATGGCAAACCCTTCGTGGCAACGCGCCGCGTGGATTTTCTGCCAGGAAACAGTGCCTTCAACCGGTTCAAATTCCGCAAGGCGGAGCGCGTCGTTTGCATCTCCAGATTCATCGAGAAGCAACTGTCGGACTGGGGCGTGCCGACCCAGAAACTTTCCGTCATCCGCAGCGCCGTGCCGATTCCTGCGCCATCGGATGATCGGACGCGCCGCGCACGAGAATGGCGTGCGACACTCGGCATTTCACCGCAGACAAAACTCGTCGGCAACATCGGCGCGCTCGTCGGCCACAAGGATCACGCCACGCTGCTGCGCGCTGCGAAGGAAATCCGGACACGCCGCCAGGACGTCGCCTTCGTCATCATCGGTGAAGGTGAACTGAAGGACAGACTGCTCAAGCTCCGGCAGGAACTGGGACTGACGGAAGCCGTGCACTTCACCGGCTTCCTTCCACGCGCGGAGGAATTGCTCCCGGCCTTCGATGTCTTTGCCATGTCCTCCTGCATGGAAGGACTGGGCAGCATCGTGCTGGACGCGTTCGCGGCCGGCGTTCCCGTGGCCGCGACCGCAGGCGGCGGACTTCCTGAACTGGTGCGCAACGACCAGACAGGATTGCTCGGTCCCGTTGGCGATGCGCCGGCGTTCGCGGCGTCCATCCTGCGTTTGCTCGACGAGGAAAGTTTGCGTGAACGACTCTCGACCTCGGCGCGCGCATGGCTGGAAGAGGATTGCAGCGTGGCCAGCATGACGTCCGGCTACCTGGAGATTTACGGGAGTATTTTGAAATGATACGCGCCACAAACATCGAGCGTTCTCAATACCGGCTGTGAATATTCTTCATCTTTTCAGCGACTGGAAGTGGACGGGGCCGGCAGACCCGGTGCTGAACATGTGCGCGCAATTGCAGCAACGCGGGCATCAGGTCACGTACGCCTGTCAGAAACAGGCGTGGGGAAAGGAACGCAGTACCGCGACCTTCATTCCCGAAAGAGGCGTCAACGCCACGGACGAATTCCAGCTCAATCATCACGCCGCGCTGAGCACCAGCCCGGGGGATTTGCGACGGCTGATCCGCTTCATCCGCGAGCGCAAAATCGATGTGGTGAACACGCACCTTTCTCACGATCATCTGCTGGGCGGCCTGGCGGCGCGGCTGGTGTCGCGGCGCGTGGCGGTGATCCGCACGGATCATTATCGCGATTCGTTCGCGCCGGGTTTTCTGAATCGCATCCTGCTCAAACGATTGACGGATGGCGTCATCACGTTTTCCTCGAAGGCGCGCGAAAAGATGATTGAAAACTTCGGGCTTCGTTCCGAACAGATCGCTCTGATCAATCCCGCGCTGGCGGCGAAGGCGTTTGAGCCGCTTGCGGGCGACGTTTTGTTGCGGCGCGAACTGGGATTCACAGATCAGGACGTGGTGTTCGGCGTGGTGGCGCGGTTTCAACAGTATCGGAAGATGGACATGTTTTTCGAGGCGCTGGCAAAGGCCGTCAAGCGCACGCCCAACATCCGGGCCATGCTTGTGGGTCGCAGCAGTCAGTTGCAGGAAACCGTGCTCGACCCCATCCGCAAGCACGACCTGGAGCAGCACGCGATACTGGCGGGTTACTTGACGGATCGTTATCGCGAGGGACTGGCCAGCATGGACGCGTTTGTTTTCATGATCGCGGGTTCAGACGGCACTGGACGCGCCATGTTGGAAGCCATGGCGATGGGGCGGCCCGTGATCGCAAACAACATCGGCATGTTGCCGGAGTTGAATGAAGCGGGCAAAACCGGCTTGATCTTCAACGACAACGCGGACGACCTCGCCGATTGCATGGTGAAGCTGGCCAACGACGAAACGCTGCGTCGGGAATTGGGCGCTGCCGCCGCGCAGAAGGCGCGTTCTGAATTCGCGCTCGACAAGCAGGCGGCGGCCATCGAGGCGTTTTACGAGCGGACACTGGCGGCGATTCGTTAGCGCATTGACACATCGCGCGTATCGTGGCTTTATGCGCCCCGCTTCGTTGAGGTATTTTGAAAGCGGAGCGGCGAGACACAGCCAATATTCATGAGCGGAAACAACGAAACCCTCCGATTTGACGACCTGAAGCCCTACCTGCTGCTGAAGAACGGGAACTATCTATACAAAGTTCCGTTCCGCGGCGGCTGGGCGGTGTTGAAGGTCTATTATGGCAGTCGCGGATGGTTTTCGTGCGTGGTCAAGAGCCTGGAAAACGTTTTGCTCGCCGGACAGACATCCTACATGCCCAAGACGCGCCTGCGCATGGAGGCCGAATGCATGGCCATCTGGGCGAAGCACGGCTTCCGCGTTTTCAAAACCTATCCCGAAGTCCGCGTCGAAGCTCCCGATTGTCCGCCCGGCGGCTACATGCTCTTTGAATGTGTGGAAGCGCCCAAGCTCGGCGACATTCTCCGTGACGAATCCGTGCCTGCCGAGGAACGCTGGAAGATTTTCCGTCGCTGGGTGCCGGAATGGAGCCGCCGTCACGACATCGCCATCCGCGAACAGGAGCCGCGTCTGGCCCATGAGAACGGCGACAGCAAACACGTGATGATCCTCGACAAGGAATTCCTGTGGTTCGATTTCGAGATGACGTTCCGCAATCGCGCCAAGACCGCCGACCACATTTCGCACGAGATCATCCAATACATCTGGAATCTTTGCAAAAACACGCCACCCGGGATCAGCGACCGCATCATCGCAGAAATCGTCCTGCATTATCCCGACAAACAACGGCTGTTGCGCGCGCATGATTATTTCTGGCGACACCCCAATCTCATCCACCGCTGGGGACGCGCACTGGATCGCAAGCTCAAGGCCAAAAACCAGAAGGCCAACAGCAAATACAGCATCGCACGACTGTTGCGCGAGGAAGTGCTTCGCTCCAAAAGCTGACGCATGCCATGCGCTGCCAGCCGCCAATTGCGCTCAAGGGCGCTGAAATCCTTCAAGCGGGCGGACGCGGTGGCACGGGCAATCTCCTGTATCTGTTCCGCAACGAAACACCGCCGCTGCTGCTCAAGGTCTATCGCTGGCGACGTTCTCCGTTGAGGGAATTTCTCAAGAATTTTTCAGAACGCGTCCTCGAAGGAAAGCGCGGTGCCACCGCCGCCATCCGCTGTGAGACGGAGAAGTTGAATCTCGATCTCTGGGCGCGGGAAGGATTCGACGTGGTTCAACGCGTCGAACGTCCGCTGCCGGCCGGCATCACTGATCCGGCGTTGTGGATCACATACTACAATGCGGTGAACCTCGGCGAACTGCTCGCGGATCGCGACAGCAACGTCGAGGAAAAGGTGCGGCTGTGCGAAAAGCTGGGTGCAGCATCGAGCCAGCGCCATTCACGCGCCTCTGAACTGGAGGAGCCGCTGCTGGTTCACGAGCATGGGAACGTGAAGCATTTTCTCGTGACCGGCAACCGGCTCGTCGCCTTCGACCTGGAACACGGATACCGGTCGGATTTCCCCGTGTTGGAAGCGCTGGCCAGGGAAATCTCCGGCGTGGTCCAGTCCATGGTGCGAGCGGACACCGTGAATGCCGGGCGTTTGTTGTCTGCGTTTGCCAGTGGATACACGAACCGGAGGCTTTTGAGGCAGGCGATCCACGTGGCGTTGAATGGAGGAGGACCTGGTGGAAGCATCCGCCGCTGGCGCGAACGGCGGCGCGATCTGGAGCACGGCAAGACGCGCGTCATGCAACGACTGGGCGAGCTGCTTGCGGCCCGATGAAGCCAGTTTCGTCCGGCGGCGATTCCGCCCTGCGCCATTTGTGGCTTGAGTTGCGACGAACATTTCATCCCTACTGTGCGTGCCGGTTTTGTTTCCCTGCTTAAACTTTATGCCAGATGGCCAGCGACAACAATCAACCCACCGCCCGGGCGCGAACCATGCACCGCGCGTGAGCGTCACCGTTCCCTGCCACAACGAGCGTGGCAACCTCGAACAACTCGTGGCGGAAATCCATCAGGCCACAGGGTCTGTCGGCGTGGACTATGAGATCGTGCTGGTGGACGACGCCAGCAGTGATGGCACGTGGGAGTTGATCGGAAAACTGGGCGCGACGGACGCGCGCGTTCGCGGGATTCGCTTTGAGACCCAATGCGGCCAGTCCGCCGCGATGTGGGCTGGAATGAAGAGCGCCCGCGGTGAAATCATCGTGACGCTCGACGCCGATCTGCAGAATCCGCCGGCTGAAATCCCACGGCTGTTGCAGGCACTGGAAGGCTGGGATTGCGTGTGCGGTACGCGCGTGGCGGCGCGGATGACGGGCGACAACTGGGTGCGCCGCGCGTCCTCCAAGATTGCGAACACGGTCCGCAACGCGTTCACGGCCGATGGCATCAGCGATTCCGGTTGTTGCTTTCGCGCGTTTCGTCGCGAGTGCGTCGCCAATCTCACGTTCTTCAAGGGCGGCCACCGTTTCCTGCCTGCGTTGATGCAGATGGAGGGCTTTCGCGTGACCGAGCTTGCGATCAGCCACAGGGCTCGAGGCGCGGGACAGACACATTACGGCGTCTGGAACAGACTCATCAAATCCCTGCCCGACCTCTTTGCAGTGCGCTGGATGAAGTCGCGACACATCCGTTACAAGATCGCGGCGACGGTGAATCCGCCGATTGAAAAGTGATCCGCAGCGCCGTGTGCGCGCGGTCAATGCGGCGTGAATCGCGTTGACGCTGTGGCGATGAAAGCGACATCATCCGCCAGTGTCCGGAGACTTTTCCAGACATGTGTTGTCTGACAAACTGAAATTGAAAAATGAAAATCGACTCCCTTTATTCTGAACTGACTCTCAAGACCAGGTCCAAGCTCGTGTTGATCGTGCTCGACGGCCTGGGCGACATCGCCAATCGCGAACAAGGTTATCTGACTCCGCTCGAAGCCGCGCGCACGCCGAACCTCGATGCCTTGAGCAAGGATTCCGCGCAAGGCCGCATGATTCCCGTCGCCCCGGGCATCACACCCGGCAGCGGACCGGGACATCTGGCGCTCTTCGGTTATGATCCGATTGAATTCCAGGTGGGACGCGGCGTCATCGAGGCGCTCGGATTGGGTGTGGAACTCAAACCCGGTGACGTTTGCGCGCGCGCGAACTTCGCAACGCTGGATTCCAAGGGGATCGTCACCGACCGTCGCGCCGGTCGCATTCCGACCGAGACGTGCGAGAGACTTTGCGCGATGCTCGCCGCCAAGGTGAAGAAGATCGGTGACACGCAGGTCATCATCAAAGCCGGCAAGGAACACAGATTCGTCGTCGTGTTCCGCGGCAAGGGACTTCAAGGACCGCTGACCGATGCGGATCCTAATCGCGAGGGTTACGCCATTCCGACGGTCAAACCCCGCGATCCCAAGAACGCGAAGCAGAAGAAGATGGCGAAGCTCATCGCCGATTTTTACAAGGCGGCGCTGCCGGTCATCGCAAAGGAAAAGCCCGCGAACGGATTTCTCATGCGCGGCATCGCGCATCAGCCGGACATTCCGTTGTTTGAGGACCGTTATCTGTTGAAGCCGGCGGCCATCGCGGTTTATCCCATGTACAAGGGCCTTTCACAGCTGGTCGGAATGAAGAAGATCGAAGGGCCGCAGACCATCGCCGAGCAGTTCGAGCGTTATCTGGCGGACTACAACGACTACGACTTCTTTTTCATCCATTACAAATACACGGACAAGGCCGGCGAGGACGGAAACTTCGCGGCGAAGCAGAAGGCGATCGAAGATTTCGACGCCGCGTTGCCGATCCTGTTGAAGAAAAAGCCGGACGTCATCGCGATCACCGGCGATCACTCCACACCGTGCGCGTTGAAGGGTCACTCGTGGCACGCGCAACCCGTGTTGCTGCACTCCGCCTGCAGCGGCTCGGACAAACTGGAACGTTTCACCGAAACCGGAGCCAACACAGGATCGCTTGGAGTGATCGAAGCGAAATATCTGATGCGACTCATGCAGGCGAACGCAAAAATGTTCGACAAGTTCGGCGCGTGAAATTTTTGCGCGTTACGATGGGCTTACATTTTTGAAAAAAATGTTTGCATCACCACGCACATTTCTTCTACAACCGTGTTAAACCACAAATGGATTTTCAAATCTGCAACAACTCAGTAGCAGAACATCCTAGAGAGGAAGGGAGGTGATTTGCATGGCAGCCAAGAAAAAGGCCAAGAAAAAAGCAGGCAAGAAGAAGAAGTAGTTCACTAATAACACCAGGATGGCAAATTTGGTCCGTGCGACGGGTTTTCCATCCTGGTTTTTTGTTTTCATCCCACCACCGTCATGGCACGACTCGTATTCGACATAGAAACCTCCGCACTTCCCCTCGAAACGTTCGACGACGTGCAACAGGAGTATCTGCTCCGCGAACTGGAAAAGATCGAGGACGCGTCTGCTCGCGAAACGCGGCGCGGGGAAATCCTCCGCATGTTCAATCTCTGGCCGTTCACCGCACAGGTTGTGTGCATCGCCATGCTCAACGCCGATTCCCAACGCGGCCAGGTGTTGTTTCTGGCGGATGACTTTGAGTCCGACGCCGAGGAGGGTGGTCCTGTGGAATTCATGCCGTGCGCCGACGAGATGGAACTGTTGACGGCGTTTTGGGACGTTGCAAGACACTACGACGAGATTGTCACTTTCAATGGACGCGGTTTTGACGTGCCGTTCCTGTATCTGCGTTCGGCGGTGTTGAACGTTCCCATCACAAAAAAGAACTGGCTGGGCTACCGGTTCGCCACCGAACCGCATTGCGATCTTGCCGAACAGTTCACGTTCTACAGCGTAAGCGGGCGCGAAGGGGCGGCGCGAAAATTCAACCTGGACTTTTACTGCAAGGCGTTCGGTGTGGAATCGCCCAAAAGCCAAGGCGTCACCGGTATGGACGTGAGCACGCTGATGGCGGCGGGGAAATTCCGTGAGATAGCCGAATATTGCCTGCGAGACGTTCGCGCCACGGTGGAACTATATCGCATCTGGAGGGAACGATTGGCCGGGATCAAATGACCCGGGGCGTCGAGGTGGCGGCGATGTCAGTTGCAAGTTCAAGGTGCGGCTGGTAGTTGTTTGCGCCGTGAAATTCTCCATCATCACTCCGAGTTTCCGGAATTCCGAAGGGCTGAAGCTGTGCATCGCCTCGGTTGCCGATCAGGAAGGCGTCCAGGCGGAACACATCATTCAGGACGCGTGTTCAGACGATGGCACACAGGACTGGTTGCCGAAGGATGGCCGGGTGCGGGCGTTCGTTGAGAAAGACAACGGGATGTACGACGCCATCAATCGCGGTTACCGCCGCGCCAACGGCGATCTGCTGGCCCATTTGAACAGCGATGAACAGTATCTGCCGGGAGCTCTGAAGGCGGTGCATGATTTCTTCGAAAAGAATCCGTCCGTGGAGGTGCTTTGCGGCGGCGTTGTTGTGGTGGGAGCTGACGGCGGATATGTCTGTCATCGCCACGCGTTGCTTCCCGACACGCGGACGATCTATTACCGTTTCAATGTGTTGACGGCTTCCATCTTCATGCGGCGGCGTGTGATTCATGAACGCGGCTTTTTCCTGGATTCGAGCTGGCGCGCCGCCGCCGATGCGTTGTGGTTTCTGTCGTTGGTGAAGGCGCGGGTGCCGATGACGACGACAGATCTGTTCACGTCCACGTTCACGGACGACGGAAAGAATTTGAGCCTGTCGCCGGTGGGCCGCAAAGAGACCCTGCAAATGCAGGCGATGGCGCCGTTCTGGGTGCGTTGGCTCAAGCCGGTCTGGATTGCGCATCATCGGTTGAGGCGGCTCTCGGCGGGACATTTCGACATGAAGTCGGCCCATTACGAGGTTTACACGCCGCAAAGTCCGGCG
This sequence comes from Verrucomicrobiota bacterium, assembly GCA_035327385.1. GTDB lineage: Bacteria > Verrucomicrobiota > Verrucomicrobiia > Limisphaerales > JADLHS01 > DAOLDN01. The sequence goes on from DAOLDN010000020.1 coordinate 12,824, forward strand.
AAACGGGTACGGTTTGATGTTCCCAATCCAACGGGGGTGTGGCGTAACCGTCTTTGATCGTGGTGTCCGGCTGCCGGTGCTTGCGGCCGGAAGTTGAGAACGAGGTTTTATGGCGCGCAAAAATAAAGTCTTCGTCAGCGGCTGTTTTGACATGCTGCATAGCGGTCACGTGCGTTTCCTGGAGGAGGCGGCGCGATTTGGCGAACTGCACGTGGGTATCGGTTCGGATGAGACGGTGCATGACCTGAAGGGCCGCTATCCGGTCAACACGCAGGAGGAGCGCCAGTACATGATCGAGGCGTTGCGCCATGTGAAGAGCTGTCGCATCAATGCCGGTTCGGGTGTGATGGATTTTCTGGCGGAATTGAAGCGTGTTGCCCCGGATGTGTTCGTTGTCAATGAAGACGGGAACACGCCGGCAAAGTCACGCCTGTGCCGTGACCTGGGCATCCGCTACGTGGTGCTCAAACGAAAACCCCGGCAGGATCTTCCGGTGCGTTCCACCACGCTGTTGAGGAAAGAGTGTCGAATTCCCTACCGGCTGGACCTCGCGGGCGGATGGTTGGACCAGCCGTTTGTATCGAAGCATGCAGCGGGGCCGGTGCTGACAATTTCAATCGAACCGACCATCGAGTTCAACGAACGCAGCGGCATGGCTTCCAGTTCGAGGCGTCGCGCCATCGAATTGTGGCAGACGGACCTTCCGGGCGGCGACCCTGGAAAAACGGCTAGGATGCTCTTCTCGTTCGAGAATCCGCCTGGAACAAAGGAGTTTTCCGGGTCGCAGGATTCCATCGGGATTGTTTTTCCCGGACTCAACCGGCTGGATTACGCCGGCGAGTACTGGCCGCGGAAGATCAAGTCAGTCCAGGATGAAAAGATTCTTTCCTGGCTGGAACAGAAGATTCATTTGATCCCGCTGGGTCCGCGGCGTCCGGGGTTTCGCGTTTTACGGGGAACAAGGATCACCGCGGCGCGTGCTCGCGCGTTGGCGTGCGCGGCGGACGGCTGCTGGAAAGCCATTTTGAAACGGGACGTTGTGGAAATGGGACGCCAGTTCCGAGCCTCCTTCGAGGCGCAGATCAGCATGTTTCCAGGAATGGTGGACAGGGAAGTGCGAAAGGCAATCGAACAATACGGCCCAAAATCGCTCGGGTGGAAATTGTCCGGCGCCGGCGGCGGCGGCTACCTGGTGTTGATCAGCGACGGCGAAGTGGCGGGTTCAATCCGTCTCAAAATCCGCAGGAAAAGTGCATGACTCAGCGCACGGGCCGAAAGCGTTGGGCGATTGGGATTCGCCGGCCCATCCCAAAAGCGCGCGGAGAGACCTTCAATCCCGGTGCGGCCTGTCGTCGTTTGTACTCGCTGAACGTCACCTTGTTAATGACGTCGTTGACGATGGAGGCATCGAAGCCCCGCGCGATGACTTCCGCCTTGCTCAGATGCTCGACAACGTAGAGTTGGAGTATTGCGTCCAAAACGTCGTACGCGGGCAATGAATCCTGGTCCTTTTGGTCGGGCCGCAATTCGGCGCTGGGCGGCTTGGTGATGGAATCGGAGGGAATGATCTCGCGTTCGCGATTGATCCAGCGCGACACCTTGTAAACGTCCGTCTTGAACACGTCCGCAATCACCGCCAGCGCGCCGCACATGTCGCCGTAAAGCGTGCAGTAGCCCACGGCCATCTCGGATTTGTTGCCCGTGGTCAGCACAAGCGAACCAAACTTGTTGGAGATGGCCATCAGCGTCACGCCCCGCAGTCGCGACTGGATGTTTTCCTCGGCCTCGTTCGGCTTCGTTCCGGCGAACAGTTTTGCGAACTGGCCTTCCATCGCATTGAAACCCGGCTCGATGGGGATGACCTCATAGCGGATGCCCAGGTTTTTTGCCAGTTTCTCGGCGTCGGTGAGGCTGCCGCTGCTGGAATAGCGAGCGGGCATGGAAACGCCCATGACCTTGTCCGCACCCAGTGCGTCCACAGCGAGCACGGCCGTGATGGCCGAATCAATGCCGCCGGAAAGTCCCAGCACGACGGATTTGAATCCGCACTTGCGCACGTAATCGCGGATGCCCAGCGACAAGGCGCAGAACAGGTGCTGCTCGTGCGGAGGCCATGCGACGTTGATGGCAGGCGTGTCGTCGTCCACATCCACGACGGTTGTCTCCTCCGCAAACCCCTTGCCCAGCGCCAGCACCTCGCCCTTGCGATTCAACGCGACACTGTGCCCGTCGAAAATCAATTCATCGTTCGCGCCGACGACGTTGACCTGCACCAGCGGCACGCGTTCATCGCGGGCGACTCGCTGGAGCATGGCAAGCCGCGTCCGTTCCTTTCCGGCGTGCCACGGCGACGCCGAAATGTTCAGCACGATGTCCGCCCCCTTCAAGATGAGTTCCTTCACCGGGTCGCGGCGATACAATCGTTCTGGCCAGAAATCCTCGTCGTTCCAGATGTCCTCGCAAATGGTGATGCCGAGCTTGCGTCCTTTGAATTCAAACGGCGCGAGCGAATCCTTCGCTGAAGGCTGAAAATAGCGGTCCTCGTCAAATACGTCGTAGGTGGGCAGGAGTGATTTGCGCTGTCTCCAGACGATTTCGCCTTTGTGGAGAACGGCCGCCGAATTGGTCAGCGCACGGCCCGGACGGTCATCGCTCCTGTCCACGAAGCCGACGCACAACGGAATCTCACCGACGCAGCCTGCGACCTCGGCCAGTGTGTTCAGTCCGGCTTCGACGAAATCCGGTCGCAGCAACAGGTCGCGGGGAGGGTAGCCGCACAGGAACAATTCCGGTGCAATGACGAATTCCGCTCCCGATTGGCAGGCCTCTTGATAGGCGGCGACGAGCTTGTTGCGGTTGGCGTCGTAGTCGCCAATGGTGGAGTTGAGTTGCAGCGCGCCGATTTTCACCCGCAAAAGAGTAAGCGCACGGGGTCACTGCGCAATGAATTTGAGTCGGCTTGTGTCGTTGGCAGGCGCGGTCTCCGGGAAAAATCGTGCGTGTGGCGCGGAGTTTCGTTACTTTCCCGCCGCATGAACGCTATCGAACAGGGCCGCACGGGCGGAGTTGCCGTCGCCGGTCGCATGGGTTGTTGCCGGGGCCGCCGTTTGGAATGAAATCCGCGTCGGCATACATTCTGGGCACGCCCCTGCAACGGACCACCTACGCCGGGCTGACCGCCGAGCTGCAGGAATTGTCGCGTGAGCCGCGACCGTTTGCCGTGGATTTCACCAACACGCAGATCGTCACCATGAGGCGGCACGATCCCCGGTTCCGGGAATTGACGGGCCGGTTCGATTATTTCGTGCCGGACGCCATGCCGTTGATCTGGTGTTTGAAT
>DAOLDN010000021.1:0-16130 GCA_035327385.1 Verrucomicrobiota bacterium
CAAAATGGCTTCAGCAAACCCAACCCGCACGTGTTCCAGATTCTCGCCACACGCCTCGAAGCGCGCGGCATCAGCCCGGGGCAAACGTTGATGGTTGGTGACCGTCTGGACAACGACGTCGAACCCGCGCGCGCCTACGGCATGCAAACGTGGCATCTGACGAACGCACCATCCACTGAAACGGCATCCGGAGATTGGAGCGCCTTGCAGACGTGGTTGAGGCAAAAGACGTGATGCGCGGCTGCGTGCGTTCGATTTCGCCCGACCGCAATCCGTGCTCTCAACGGCTGCTGGAAACCCATTTGGTTTCGTAAGCCTTCAGCACACATTCTGCGAAGTGCTTTCCGTTCCCATTCACTCGAACGGTGTTGTCCGACACATTGTGCAGACACAAGACGCGATCTTTTCCGTCAGCACTCTCACGCAGCACCGCGAAGACGCGCGGGTCCAGCTCCAGAATCTGCTGGGGCGCAGCCGGCGAGAACGCCGGGTGCGCGCGCCGCTTCGCCAGCAATTCACGAAAAGCGCCGAACACGTGAGAACGCAGGGATTGCGCGTCGGCTAGGTCGCGTTCCAGGGGTTCAAGCTTCAATTTCTCGCGATTGATGCGGCGCTTGATACCGGTGTCCAATGCGGCCTGGCGGTCGCCGCGCGAGCCGAACAATGAGTGGAAGTAAACGGCCGGCAGCCCCTGCAACGACAGCATGATGGACTGCGCCGTGAGAAACTTGCGCGCCGCCAGTTCCACGGGCTCTTTCGCGGCGGGGTTCGACAGCGCGTCGAGATAATTGATGTTCATCTCATAAGGCAGTTGCGAGCCGTCCGGCATGTTTTTGTAGGAAATGAAACCGCCGTGTTCCTGGACGCGCGCCGCCAGTGCGTCAATCTCCGCATCGCTCAACAGTCCGCGCGCGGGATTGACGCCGATGCCGTCGTGCGACGCGAGGAAATTGAACCATGTGGTGCGCGGACCTGGCAAAACGAGCGATTTTGCCCAACGCGTGAGCGCCGTGGCATCGCCGGTCAACAGCGAATGCAGCGTGAGCGGCGGCAGTGAAAAGTTATAGACCAACTGCGCCTCGTTCGAGCCGTCGCCGAAATAGGAGATGTTGTCGCGGTGAGGGACGTTCGTCTCGGTGATGAGCAGCACCTGCGGCGCGACCTCGTCGAGCACGGCGCGCATCAATTGAATGGCCTGATGTGTCTGGGGCAGATGAATGCAACTCGTGCCGATCTCCTTCCAGAGATACGCGATGGCATCCAGGCGGATGAATTTCGCGCCACGCGCCACGTAAAACAGCAGCACCTCCAGCAGCAGCAGCAACATCGTGGGATTCTTCACGTTCACATCCACCTGGTCGGCGCTGAACGTCGTCCACACCTTCCGCGTGCCGGAGGCGGACTGAAATTCCGTCAACAGCGGCAGCGCGCGCGGACGCACGACATTTGAGAGGTCGGGATTTCCATCCACGGTGACAAACGTGTCGCGAAACGCGGGATCGTCGTTGAGGAATTTCTGAAACCATTCGCTTTTCGCCGACATGTGATTGAACACGGCGTCGAACATCAGATCAAAATCCGCTCCCAACCGCTCGACGTCACTCCACGTTCCGAGCGCGGGATCCACCTTCAAATAATCAATCACCGAGAAACCGTCATCGGACGAATACGGATAGAACGGCAGGATGTGGACGCCGCTGACGACATCGCGCAGATGCTGCCGCGCGAACGAGGACAACGTTTGCAGCGGCGGCCTGCCGGGTTCGCTGACCTGATCGCCGTAGGTGATGAGCAGTGCGTCGCGCTGGTCGAGTGGCAGGTGTTGGCGCGCTGGCTTTGGCGTGTCGCCGCGCCTGTGCGAGTGCAGGAATCCGGCCAGCCGGTTGGCGACCGGCGCTGAATCATCCGCTCCGTAGAGAGCGCCAAGATGTTTGAGAATCGCTTCGTTCACGTGATTCAATCCGTTGAAGGTTGAGGCCTTGGTGGCACGTCAAGTTTAACCCCTGAACGGACGCGCGACGAAGGTTTTTTTCGCACTGAAGTCAGACACCGAAATATTTCATCGCAAGCAACGCAAGGCCGAGGAAGAAAAAGAAACCCGCGACATCCGTGACGGTCGTGACGAAAATGCTGGAGGCCAGCGCGGGATCAACCCGCAGCGCCTTCAGCCCGAACGGCACGGCGACGCCGGCAAATGCGGCGGAAATCTGGTTGAGCACCATCGCCACAAACGCCACGATGCCCAGCGCCGGACTGCTTTTCCACCACCAACCGATGAGTCCGACAACGACTCCAACGGCGGCACCGTTGATCAATCCGAGGATCAATTCCTTCACCAGCGCACGCCGGCCATCGCCCGCGGAGATTTCTCCCAGCGCAAGGTCGCGCACGATGATGGTGAGCGTTTGCATGCCGGCATTGCCGCCCTGGCCTGCGATGATGGGCAGAAACACCGCCAGCGCAGTCCAGCGCGCGATGGTGCTTTCAAACAAACCCACGACAAACGCGGCGAGCAGCGCGGTGGCGAGATTGATGTACAACCACGGCAGCCTGTGGCGGATTGAGGTCTGCCACGGCGTGTGCGAGCGCTCTTCGCCGGAAAGACCAACCATCAATTGCATGTCCTCGGTGGCTTCGGTCTGCGCGACCTCGAGCGCGTCACTGGCCTTCACGACACCGACGAGCCTGCCTTCCTTGTCCAGTACCGGCAGGCCGAGATAATGGTAGTGTTCAAACTGTTGCACCGTTTTTTCCTGATCGGCATCCACGGGAAGAAACTTCACCTCGCGCCGCATGATTTCGCTCATGCGCCGTTCCGCGCGCCGGAACACGAGGTCACGCAGACTGACGATGCCCACAAGCCGCTTTTGCGCGTCCGTGACATAGAGATAGGCGACATCCTCCGTGCGCTCCTCCTGCGCCTGGGCGCGGAGCAGTTCACGAACCTGTTCCACGGTCATGTCGTCGCGAAGCGCGATGAATCGGTCGCTCATGATGCCGCCGGCAGAATCCGGCGCATAGCGGAGCAACGCCTTGACGCGCTGCTGATTCTCCGTCGGCAGGGATTCCAGTGCCTGTCTGCGTCCGGACGGCGGCAATGCCGGCACGAGGTCGGCGATCACATCCGCCGACAAGGCCCGCAACAATGGTGTGAGTTTCTGGAGTGGGAGGGTTTTCAGCAGTTCGTGCTGGCGGTCACGCTCCAGTTCGGCAATGGCACCGCCTGCCAATGCGGGAGGCAGTTCGGTCAGGATCTGCTGCGCCTCTTCCAGTGTCAGCCGTTGCAGACGGTCCGCGAGGTCGGCCGGATGGAGATTGCGAAATTCTTCCAGGAATACGGGCTGCGCTGGGTTCATGTGGCGCTCCTGTTTTGCCGGACGTTGATGGTGATGCGAATCATGGTAATCATCGTCTGCCGATCCAGCCTTTGCGGATGAAGAAAACGGCCAGACCCAGAGTAATGGCGAAACAGATGCCCCAGAACATGGTGTAACCGTGTTTCCAGTGAAGCCCAGGAATGTCCTCGAAATTCATCCCGTACACTCCGGCAATGAATGTGATGGGGATGAAGAAGCTGGTCATGATGGTGAGAACCTTCATGACCTCGTTCATTCGGTTGGACACGGCGGACATGTAAAGGTCGTTCAGGCTTGCCGCCATGTCGCGGCACGAATCCACGATGTCCATCACTTGAACGGTGTGGTCCGAGACATCGCGAAGATAGGCTTTCACGTTGGGCGCGATGCCTTCTGTATCGTCGCGGCACAGTCCGCTCAAAACTTCTCTCAGCGGCCAGACAACGCGCCGCAACATGGCCAGCTCGCGTTTGATGACGTGGAGGCGGCGTTGTGCGTGTTGTGTGGGATGGCGGGTGATCTCGTCCTCCAACCCCTCCAGCAGGTCGCCAATGTTTTCCAGAATGGGAAAACAATGGTCCACCACTGCATCCAACAACGCGTAGAGCAGATAGGACACGTCGAAGGTGCGCAATCGCGAGCCTGGCTTTTCAAGCCGTTGCCGGATGGGATCCCACACATCGCCCGCGCGTTCTTGAAATGTCAGAAGCGTGTTTTCGTAGAGGAAAAAACTGACCTGTTCGGAGATCATCGTGTTTTCCTGCCAGACCAGCATGCGCGCGACGATGAACAGATGATCCTCGAATGTCTCCAGTTTCGGCCGTTGCGGCACGCGGAGGACATCCTCTGCGGCCAGTGTGTGAAACTGGAACTGGTGGCGCAGTTGATTGACCACGTGTGGATGCAATCCGTCCACATTGATCCAGCGCACCTTGCACCAGTCGGGTCGCGATTGTCGAAACACGGCGTTCAAATCCGGCACATCGTGCGTTTCCACGCGATCCGGCCCGTAGTCGGTGCATCGGATGCGCACCGAGCCGGCGGCGGGCGGTTCGTGTATGCCGGCAATGGATTCAATGCCCGGAGTCGAGCCCGGAGTGCTGGTCCTGAACGCGGCTTTGCGCTTGGCAGCATCGCGGTTTCCCGTTCTGGTTTGTTGTCTTTGTTTCATGACGGCGGGTCGTCCTGTTGAAACATGTTCCTTTCAGGTGTTTTTTGTAATCTCCGTGCCGGTCGGGCGCATGCGCACGGGCAGTTCGCCGCTGCGGATGTGCAGATCGCGCTGCGGGAATGGAATCTCGATGTGGTTGTCGCGCAGTGCCTGCTCGATCTCGTAATAGAGATCACTGCGAAACCGCATCGGGTTGTGCAGCAATTCCACGGTCCAGACGCTGAGTTCAAAGTTGAGCGAGCTGTCGCCAAATCCCGTGAAAAACAGCGCAGGACCGGGTTCTTTGAGAACCGCAGGATGATGCGTGGCGACGTCCAGGAGCACGCGTTTGAGTTTCGGCACATCCGAACCATAAGCCACGCCGAAGGGCACACGGAGACGCACCTTGGGATCGCCGTGACTCCAGTTGGTCACCGGATTGTTGATGAAGTCGGAGTTGGGAACGATGATGGTGATGTTGTCGTTGGTCACCACGGTGGTGCTGCGCAGATTGATGCGAGTGACCTGTCCTGCCACGCCTCCGACTTCGACACGATGGCCAATGGCGATGGGCCGCTCCGCAAGGATGATCAGGCCGCTGACAAAATTGCCGATGACGTTCTGCAATCCAAAACCGACGCCAATGCCAATGGCACCCGCAATGACCGCCAGCGAACTGAGATCGAGGCCGACAAGTTTGAGCGCGATGAAAAACCCCAGAGCGATGAAGCAATAGCCGAAGAAGCGGCTGATGGCGTATTGCAGCGAGGCGTCCAGGTGCGTTCGTTTCAGCACACGGCGCAGGACCATTGCGCGGAAGAAACGTTCGGCGACGAGTATGGCGACGACCAACAGGATCAGCTTGAGCAGGAGACCGAGAGTCAGTTGCTTGCTGCCGAGCGTCAGCAACGGCTGATTCAGGATGCTCACGATGTCGCTCCAGAGTTGGTCGAGGGTCTCGTTCATAGCGCTCTCTCCCGGTGCTGTCTATTGGTCGCTCAATTTGCAGTGAGAACGCAAGCACAGAGTCGCCAACCGGACACAAAAGCTTGTCCGCATTGCAAAAAATTGCTATCCTCAAGCCATGAACAGGACCAAACCCCAGGCGAAAGTGAAGGTGCGTGAGGCGACGCGCGACGACATTCCTGCGTTGATGGCGTTGAATCGCGCAGCCTATCCGGTACTGGCCGGAGAAAACGTCGTCTGGGGCGAGACACACCTGTTGAGCCATCAACGGGTCTTTCCGCAGGGACAGTTGGTGGCGGAAGTGGGCCAGACAATCGTCGGCGCTGTTTCCACGCTGATTGTGGACATGGGCGACGATCCGCTGCGACCACACACATGGGCGGGCATCACCGACAGCGGCTATTTCACCAATCACAATCCACATGCGGACACGCTTTACGGGGCGGACATCTATGTGCATCCGGATTCACGCGGCATGGGCGTTGGGGCCACGCTGTATGAAGCGCGCAGACAACTGTGCCGGCGGCTCAACAAACGCCGCATCCTTGCCGGCGGCCGGCTGTGGAACTACCACCAACACGCGGACAAACTGTCGCCGGAGGAATACGCCCAGCGCGTGGTCGCGGGCGAGTTCCGCGATCTGGTCCTGAGTTTTCAATTGCGCGAGGGATTCATCCTGCGCGGCGTGATGCCACATTACCTGCGCGATCCCAAGAGCCACAATTACGCGAGCCTCATCGAATGGCTCAATCCGGATTACAGACCTCCGCGCAGCGGCGCGCGAAAGGTGCGCGTCGCGTGCGTACAATACCAGATGCGCAAACTGAAATCGTTCGCGGAATTCGCGCGGCAGGTGACCTACTTCGTGGACGTGGCGGCGGATTATGAATCGGATTTCGTGCTGCTGCCGGAATTGTTCAGCGTGCAGTTGCTTTCGCAGACCGAGGCCAAAAGCCCGCAGGAAGGCATGCGCCGCCTTGCGGAGTACAAGGACAAATTCGTGGAACTCATGAAAGGGCTGGCTGTAAAGTACGGTGTTACTCTCATCGCCGGCAGCCATCCCGTGCGCGAGAACGACCGGCTGCTCAACACCAGTTTCGTCTGCCTGCCCAGCGGACTGGTCGTGCCGCAACCGAAATTGCACATCACTCCCAACGAGCGGCGCTGGTGGGGCATCAACGGCGGACACACATTGCAGGCGATCGAAACGCCCACCTGCAAGATCGGCGTGCTCATCTGTTACGACATCGAATTTCCCGAGGCCGCGCGCTACCTCGCAGACCAGGGCGCTGAAATCATTTTCGTTCCGTTTTGCACGGACAACCGGCAGGGCTACCTGCGTGTACGCTACTGCGCCCAGGCGCGCGCCATCGAAAACCAGATTTACGTCGCCCTCGCCGGCAACGTCGGCAACCTGCCGGACGTGGAGAACATGGACATCCAATACGGCCAGGCCTGCGTGCTCACGCCGTCGGATTTTGCGTTCGCGCGCGACGGCATCATGGCCGAGGCGGACTCCAACGAGGAAACCGTCCTGATTTGCGATCTGGATCTGGACGATCTGCACGAATCGCGTGGCGGCGGCACTGTCACGCCACGACTGGATCGTCGCGCGGATTTGTTCCGCATCACGTCTGCGTTCGAGGGCGGCCAGGTGTCATGGATGTTGCAGCCCGGAGAAGAACCTCTGGGCGACCAGCCCGTCCCGGAGGCAGCGCCGGACCCGACGGACAAACCAGCGACCTGAGTTGTCGGCATCGGCGGCAAACGGCGTGAGTCACCTGCGATGGCGGCGGATTTGCGCCCATTGAAATCACTCAACAACGAAAGGCCACACCATGATTATTGACGTTCACACACATCTGAACAACTACGACGAAAGCCAGGTTGTGCCTGTGGAGAAATGCCTCGAACAGCTCCAGGAATCCATGGCCTACAACAAAGTGGACCACGCCTTTGTGCTGACCTCGTACAAGGTCAACGAACATCGTCCATCGGTTGCCGACGCCGTCAGAGTCACCGAGAAACTCAAGAACATCCATGTCGTCGCCGGCATCAGCTTCGTCAACTACCGCGAGCGCGACCTGCGGGAAATTGCGGATTACCTCAAGGACCGGCGCGTCATCGCTTTGAAGCTCTATCCCGGCTACGAACCTTTCTATCCCTACGACAAGCGCTGTCAGGTCATTTACGATCTCGCGATGGAGTTCGACGTGCCGGTGATGGTCCACACCGGCGACACGTTCAATCCCAAGGGCAAGCTGCGCTATTCGCATCCCATCAACATTGACGACGTGGCGGTGGACAATCCGACCCTCAAACTCGTCATCTGTCACATTGGCAATCCGTGGATCCGCGACTGCATGGAGATCGTTTACAAGAACAAGAACGTTTATGCGGACATCTCCGGACTGGTGCTCGGCGATTTCAAATCGCACTTCAAAAAATTCATGCTCCAGCAGGTGAAGGAAATGATCCTGTACGCCGGCGAGCCGCGCTATCTGCTCTACGGAACGGACTGGCCCATCTGCCGGATGCGGACGTATTTGAAATTCGTCAACGAACTCGGGCTGCCGCCCGAAACGAAGGAAATGATCCTGTGGAAAAACGCGGCGCAGCTTTACAGACTGAACATCGGCGAACAGGCCGCGGCTGCGTGATGTCAGCGGTGCGAGCCGGCGGTCCGCCTGCACAAACTGTCGCTTGAACCTGCTCGATCATCGCCGGGGAAGGACCGCGCTCTTTTCGTTGCTTTACCTGAGCGAGGGCGCGCCCATCGGCTTCATCTGGTGGGCGCTGCCGACGTTGCTGCGCAAGGCGGGTGTCGAAGTCCCCAAAATCACAGCGCTCACGGCGATGCTCGTGCTGCCGTGGGTTTTCAAATTTCTCTGGGCGCCGCTGGTGGACGCACTGCGCACGCCGCGTTGGGGATTTCGTTCGTGGATCATCACCGCACAACTCGCCATGGGCCTCGCGCTGCTGCCGTTGATGTGGCTCGATCCCGTCGCGCATCTTCAATGGTGGGGCGCGTTGCTGTTGTTGCACGCGTTTTGCGCGGCCACACAGGACGTGGCGATTGACGCGCTGGCGATCAATCGTGTGCCCGAGGATCAGCGCGGTCTTCTCAATGGCTGCATGCAGGCGGGAATGCTCGTCGGGCGTAGCGTGTTCGGCGGAGGCGCGCTGCTGCTGGCGTCGTTCTGGGGAACGCAATGGGTCATCGCCGCATTGATCGCGAGCATCTGGGCCACGTTGATCCTGATGTTGTTCACACGCGAACCCGCTGAAACGGTGAACTTCAAGAAACGGCTCGCGGAATTCCGCCTGCATCTGGCGTCGGCGTTGCAGCGGAGAACGACGTGGCTGGGTCTGGCCTTTGCGTTGACGGCGGCGGCGGGTTTTGAAGCCACGGGCCAGTTGGCCGGCCCGTTTCTTTTGGATCGGGGCGTGTCCGAGAAAACCATCGGAGTTTTCTTTGGCGTGATGGTCGTGGGCGTGACGTTGATGGGCGGATTGATTGGTGGCAGGATTTCGGATCGCTGGGGGCGTGTGCGTTCCGTGGGCATTTTCGTTGTCGGATTTGTGGCCATGATAGCCGGGCTGGCGCTGACCGACCTGGCTGTGGAAAAGCCGTCCGTGTTCGTGTTGCTGGCGTGGCTGACGGGAATGTATTTCTTCATCGGTCTGTTCACGGCGGCATCGTACGCGTTGTTCATGGATTTGACGGATGCGCGGCTGGGCGGCACGCAATTCAGCGCGTTCATGGCGGCGACGAACGGTTGCGAATCCGCGTCGGCATGGGCGGGCGGGCGGATCACGGGCGTCTGGAATTACGGCGCGGCGTTTCTGGCATTGAGCGCGGTGTCGTTGTTGAGCCTGACATTGCTCAAACTGTTGGGCCGTGGACGCGGGCGGTCTTGAGCGCTGTAGAAAATGCCGCGGTGGCTGCTGGTGTTGTTTTTGTCATGGTCAATCCGCCGTCCGGGCGTTTAGTTTGCGTTGTGACCGGCGGGCCCGACGTTGACCGAGGCGTGGCGAGTGAAGGAAGGATGTCGTTGTTATGACGTGGGAAATGGTTGTTGTGTTTGCGTTGCTGGGACTGTCATTTGCATTGATGGTCTGGGAGCGGGTGTCGCTGGATATGGTGGCGATGCTGGCTTTCTGCGTGTTGCTGGTGGCTGGCATCCTGACGCCGGCGGAGGCGTTCAAGGTATTCGGCAATGACGCGCCGATCACGGTCGCGTGCATGTTCATTCTCAGCGCGGCGCTGGAGCGGACGGGAGTGATTGACAGCGTCGCGCACTGGTTGAACAAGGCGGTGGGCAGGTCGTACTGGACGGTGCTGCTGGTGATGCTGCCGATTGTTGCGGTCCTTTCCGCGTTCATCAACAACACGCCGGTTGTGGTCGTGTTCATGCCCATCATGATCTCGCTGGCGGCGTCGCGCGAATTGAAACCTTCAAAACTGCTGATTCCGCTGTCTTTCGCGTCCATTTTCGGGGGGTTGTGTACGCTCATCGGCAGTTCCACGAACATCCTGGTCAGTTCCACGGCCAAGGCGCTGGGGCAGCAGCCTCTGGGGATGTTTGAACTGGGCCGTGCCGGGTGGATTCTGGCAGCTGTGGGCCTGGCGTATTTGCTTCTGATAGGACGCAAACTGCTTCCTGATCGCGAGACGCTCGCATCACTGCTACAAAGTACGGAAACCAAGCAGTATTTGACGGAGGTTCTGGTAGCGGCAAACTCGCCGCTGGTGGGCAAGAAGCTCGAAGAAACGCCCCTGGCCAATCAGACCAAGGCGCGTGTGATTGAAATCATCCGCGGCGGGCAACTGGTGTACGAGCCGTTGAATGAAATCGTTCTCAAGACCGGCGACCGGTTGCGGCTGACGACGCCACTGGCGTCGGTGCTGGAGTTGAACAAGCTCAAGGGCGTGGAGATGCTGCCCAAGGCGGCGCTGGGCGTGGAGCTGGTGGGGGCACAGAAGGCCGTTGTGGCGGAGTGTGTCATCGGCCCGCGTTCGAGCCTGATTGGCAGGAGCATTCGCGACGTCAATTTCCGCAGCCGCTACGGCGTGCTGGTGCTGGCCGTGCACAGGCAGGGCGTCAATCTTCAGGAGGATTTCGCCGACGTGAAACTGCATTACGGCGACACGTTGCTGGTGGAAGGGCCGGAGGGCGCAATGAACCAGCTTCGCGGGCATCGTGATTTTCTTCTGCTGCTGGACGTGCCGGAAACGGCAAAGCGCCGGCAGAAGCAGGTGCTGGCCCTGGGCGCGATAGGGCTGGTGGTCTTGCTGGCGACACTGAACGTGCTGCCCATCGCCGCGCTGGCATTGATGGCCGCCGTGCTGGTGGTGGTTACCGGTTGCCTGGATGTGGACGAGGCGTACGAATCCGTGGACTGGAAGATCATCTTTCTCATCTTCGGAATGCTGGCGCTGGGAATGGCGATGGAGAAGACGCACGGTGCGGAGTTTATCGCACACTCTTTGATACGCGCGCTGGGCGGGTGGGGGCCGCTGGCGGCGCTGGCGGCGGTTGTTGTGCTGACGTCCACGCTGACGAATTTTCTTTCCAACAACGCCGTGGCGGTGTTGCTGACGCCGATTGCGATTCAGGCCGCGGTGGCGATGGATGTCAGCGCGCGACCGTTCCTCGTCGCCGTGGCGCTGGGTGCGTCGGCGTGTTTTGCGACGCCCATCGGGTATCAGACAAACACGCTGGTGTATGGCGCTGGCGGTTACAAGTTCCGGGATTTTCTGAAGGTGGGTCTGCCGCTGAACATTTTGTTTTGCGTGCTGGCGGTGTATTTCATTCCGAAATTCTGGCCGTTTTGAATTAGTCCCTTGCAATTTCAAGTGATGGATTTGAAATTAATGGGATGAAACGGAGCATCAAAACTTCTGGATCCAGCAAACGATGCCGCCGCAAAGTCGGGACGTCAGCCGCTGGACGAATTGCACTCGCCGCCACCGGAGCCACAATCGGGGGCATGGTCGCCGGGCCTGTCGGCGTGGTTGTGGGCGCGGCCATTGGCGCGGGAGCGGAAAAAGGATTGTCCTCTGAACGCACTCACGCCCAGAACAACCGCCACAGCCTGAAGCCCGGAAGCCCGGCATCTGGTCGGGGCACAACCAGACCCAAATCCAACCGGAAGGTTTCCTCATGAATGTGCAGATGCCAACCGCCAGCCAGCCCAAGCGGGTGGGCTTCATTTCGACGCGTTTTCACGGCACGGACGGAGTCACGTTGGAGGCCCGCAAATGGGCGCACGTGTTCGAGGGGATGGGCCATCAGTGTTTCTGGATGGCGGGCTTGCTGGATGCTCCGCCGCAAACCAGCCATCTCGCGCCGCTGGCATTCTTCAATCACCCGGAGGTGGCTGACGTGCAAAGGTTGCTGTTTGGCGTGACCAAGCGCAGCCGTCAGGTCACCAACCGCATCCAGTCGCTCAAAGAACCCCTCAAAGACGCGCTCTACGAGTTCATTGAAAAATTCAAACTGGAAGTGCTCGTTCCAGAAAACATCCTCGCCATTCCCATGCACGTGCCGCTGGGACTGGCGATGACAGAAGTGATCGGCGAAACAGGCCTGCCGACGATCGCGCACCATCACGACTTTGCCTGGGAACGCGAGCGATTCATTGTCAGCGCGGTGAATGATTATCTACGCGCGTCGTTTCCCGGCGCCATGCCGGGCGTGGAGCACGTGGTCATCAACACCATGGCACAAAAGGAACTGGCCCGGCGTTGCAGCCTGCCGTCGGCGGTGATCCCAAACATTCTCGATTTTGAAACGCCGCCACCGGGTTTCGATGATTACAATCGCGACCTGCGCCGTGAAATTGGTTTGAAGGACGACGACATTTTTGTCCTGCAACCCACTCGTGTGGTGCAGCGCAAGGGCATCGAACACGCCATTGAACTGGTTCGCCGTCTCAATGAACCGCGGGCGAAACTGGTCATTTCGCATCCTGCCGGCGACGAGGGCAACGCCTACATGCAGATGATCCAGGACCGGATTGACGACGCGAAGATTGACGTGCGGTTCATTGCCGAGCGCGTCGGCGAAACGCGCGGCACGACGGCGGACGGGAAGAAGATTTACACGCTTTACGATGTTTATCCGCACGCCGACCTGGTGACGTATCCGAGTCATTTCGAGGGATTCGGCAATGCGTTTCTGGAGGCGCTTTATTTTGGCAAGCCGGTGGTGGTCAACACGTATGCAGTTTATGCGCGCGACCTTGACCCGCTGGGATTCAAGACCATTGAGATGAACCAGCTTGTGACGCGCGAAGTGGTGGAACAGACGCGCCGCGTGTTGAACGAACCGGCGCTGCGCCAGGAATGGGCGGAGACGAATTACCGATTGTGCGTGAGATATTTCTCGTATTCGGTCGCCCGCCGCAAACTGGCCGCGCGGCTTGCGAATCTGTTCGGCGAGGGCGTTTGAAGTCGAACGCCTTGAAACTTTGCGCTTTGAAGTTGGGCCGTCCAATCCTATAACAGCGCCATGCTGCCGAAATTGCTGGTCTATGGCGGGCCGATATTGTGGCTGATTCTGCTGGTGGGCGCGGTGGGTGTCGTCGTGTTCATTCAGCGTCTCCTGCACTGTCACCGGGCGCAGATCAATTCCGCCGAATTTCTCAACGGCGTCCGCACCGTGCTCAAACGCGACAACGTCGTGGAGGCGCTATCCATTTGCGACGCCACGCCGGGGCCGGTGTCGCGGCTGGTCAAGGCGGCCATCATCAATCGCGGCGGAGGTCGCGAACGCGTGCGCGAGGCGATTGAGGAGGCGGGACTGGCCGAAGTGCCGCGTCTCGAGGAAAAGTTGAACCTGCTGGCGACTGTCGCGCAGATCGCTCCGCTGCTGGGATTGCTGGGCACGGCGATCGGATTCATCCAGATGTTCATGAAATTGCAGGAGGCCGGACTTTACGCGCACGTGGGCCAGTTGTCCGAGGGCATCTGGCAGGCGATGGTCTGCACGGCGGCAGGTCTCGCAGTGGCCATTCCCATGCATGCGGCCTATAATTATCTCGTCAGCCGCGTCAACAGGATCGTGTTGCAGATGGAACGCGCCGGGACTGAAATCCTGAACATCCTGTCCAACAACGGCAGCGCTTTCGTCGAATGAAACTGCCCCGCAACGCCCGCGTCTTCAGCGGCAGTTTCGACGCCGCGCCGTATGCGTCGGTCTTCCTGCTGTTCGCGATGTTTCTGACGGTTGGAACGCTGGTTTACACTCCGGGTGTGAACTTGAATCTTCCCGTCGCCAACGACCTGCCGGGAACGGACAAACCGACGGTTGCCGTGGCGGTGGATTCTGGCGGGCGGCTTTTCTTCCAGAACCAGATCATCGAGCGGGACGCGTTGCAGTCGCGCTTGCGAGAGATCGTCCGCGAGACCGACGAGCCGTTGACGCTTGTGGTCCAGGCGGACAAGGCGGTGGCTTATGAGAAACTGGTGGGACTGGCGTTGCTGGCCCGTGACGCCGGCATCCACAACGCGTTGCTGGCCACATTGCCGCGCGCCGCGGCAGAATTGTCTCCTCCATCCGCGCCGCCTGCTCCATGAACGCCGCCGGATCAGAAATCTCCCAATCGTCTTCCGCGACTGAAGACAGCGAGGAATCATGGTCACGCGGGCGCTGGTGGGTGTGGATACTGGTGGTGTTCGCGGCGCAGATCGGGTTCATCTTTGCATTGGGTGACCGGAAACCGGCTGCCGTCCGGCAGACAGTTGCCTCGCCCGAGCTGACGCTGACGACGATGCGTGATGAACTGCTGATGCTGGAAGACCCGACACTCTTCGCCTTACCGCACGCGAACGGTTTCTCCGGCGCGGCCTGGATGCAGTTGCGGCGGGTGGAGATTGCTCCGTATCAATGGAGCGAACTGCCCCAATGGCTGCCCATGCCGACGGCTCAACTGGCATCGGGCATATCGGGCTTTCTTCAAACCAATCGCATCGCCCGCTATGTGCCGTCGCTGAAAATCGCGCCGCAATTGACGTTGCCTGAGCCGTTGCCGACGGAAGCGCCGCCCGAACCGGCATCCACGGTGCGCGTGGAGGGAGTGCTTGCGGGGAGGACGTTGTTGAATCCGCCGCAACTGGCTTCGCAACCCGCGGCGGATCTGCTCGCCAACACGGTTGTTCAGGTCATTGTGAACGCAGATGGCAGGGTATTGTCCGCAGTGCTGATGCCGCCGGGCAGCGGTTCAAAGGAGGCGGACCAGAACGCGTTGAACACGGCCAGAGTGTCGCGCTTCGAGCCGTTGAAGCCGGGGCAGGAGACATCCGGCGACGCCAACTCGTGGATGCGCGGGCGGATGATTTTCCAATGGCACACCGTCCCGCTGCCTCAAACCAACGCGCCCGTCGCCGTTCCGTGACATGGACATCCCAACACTCATCACATTGTATGTCGTCATCCTTCTGGGGGCATTGTGCGGCGTGGGAATCTACAATGAACTGCGTCACCGGCGGTTCAATCCCCATGTGAGTGAGGACCGCATCTTCCGTTGCACGGGATGCGGTCACGTCTATACGGACGACCCGGACGTGGACCGTTCCCGTTGCGCGCACTGCGGCAAATTGAACGAAGCAGTGCGGTTTTGACGGACAACTGGAATTGCCGTCAGCCGCGCGGATTTTCAGAACTCGTAGCGATAAGCGACGGAGAACAAATGGACGGTGATGTCGTATTTGCCGTTGAAAGCCGGCTGCTGGTCGTTCTCAATCTTGCGCTGGTCGTAGAAGTCCAGGCCGTAGGCAAATTCAAACGAGTTGTGTTTGCCCTTGAAACCCAGGCCGATGGTGAAGACGTATTGGTTCGCATCGGGAACCGTCGGTGAAAAAGTCGAGTCCGGAACCGGGCTGTCGTAATACTGGAATCCACTGCGTAAAACCCATCTGTCCGCAAACCGCCAGTCGCCACCGATGCCGACGGTGTAGGTGTCCTTCCAATCCTGAGCGACGCTCTGCGAACTGGGGGGCAGCAGCACGTTGTTGTTGCCGGCGTCAATGTTCAACGTCTTGAAGCGCGAGAATTGAATCCATTCGACGTTGGCCTCCAGCCGGACCTTGTCCGTCACCTGGACGCCGTAGCCCACGGCCAGGATGTTTGGAAACTTGATCTTCGTGTCGAAATCGCTGCTGCTGGTCGCGCCGAAAGACGCCGCTGTGGGGGTGATGTTGCTGATGTCAAAGTCGCCGCTGTAATCAACGTCCATCTGTGAGCGATAGGTCACCGCGAGACGCTGGCGATCGGTGATTTGGAACGTGATGCCCACGTTGCCGCCCCAGCCCCAGCCGTCGCCCTCTCCCTTCATGTTGCCATCCGGCTCGAAACCGGTGCTGCCGGGGAAAATGGCCCACGGATAAAACTGTTTCAAAGTGACCTGCGACCACATGGCATCCAGGCCGGCACCGACCGTGATGCGATCCGCCAGCCGGAACGCGACGGTGGGATTGATGTTGATGGTCTGCAATTCGGCGTAATACGTGGACGTGTAACGGAGCACGCCCGGCGGCGTGGTGGCTGTGGCCGGGGCGAACGCCGCCGAGTCCTTGTCCCATTCGCTGCCGATGCCATAGGGCGTGGTGACTCCATGGCCGACCGCCATTTTGCCGTCCATCAGAGGGGTGG
>DAOLDN010000022.1:0-16029 GCA_035327385.1 Verrucomicrobiota bacterium
GACGCCCTCAACTGGTTCGCCTCGTGCGGCTATAGTTTTATTTAATTTGCTCTAGTTCGCAGTTGCGAGTTGCCTTCAAAATTTTTCCCGTCGCAGGACGCGGACGTCGGATTCGAAGGCGATCATCGCGTAGCGTGGGAAGAAATCTTGTTCCAGCTTTTCCAGCAGGCGTGTAGCGCTGTCGGGTTGCAGCACGACTTCGATCTGCACGTTGGCAAATTCCCGGATGTCGGCGGGGCGTTTGCCTTGCGAGCCGTCGCCTTCCACGGCGAAACTCGTCCAGCCGTGCGCGCCGGTCTCGCGCAACAGTTTCGTGACGGCGTCCTGCGCGTAGGCTTCGCAGACGATCGTGACCAGTTTCATCGGGTGCAGGTTCATGGCAAAATGTTCTCAGGTGTAAAGGCGGCGCGCGACTTCGTAGTAGATCGGGATGCCGAGCGCGACGTTGAACGGAAACGTCACCGCGAGCGATGACGTGAGGTAGAACGTCGGGTTCGCGTCGGGCAACGACATGCGGATGGCGGCGGGCGCGGCGATGTAACTGGCGCTGGCCGCCAGCACGCCGAGTAACGTCGCGCCGCCGAGTTCAAGCCCGGTCTGTTTGCCGAGCCATACGCCGAGGCAGCCGTGCAACAGCGGCATCACGATGCCGAACGTCAGCAGGAACGGCCCGACTTTTTTCAAGTCGCTCAACCGCCGGCCCGCAACAAGGCCCATCTCCAGCAGGAACAGCGAGAGCACGCCCTGGAACGGCGTGACAAAGAACGCTTCCACCTTCGCCATGCCCGGCTGGCCGCACAACGCGCCGACCACGAGCGCGCCGACGAGCAGGAAGATGCTGCGTCCGAACAACGCCTCGTGCATCGCGGATTTCACCGAGGTCATGTCCACGCCGCCGCGCTTGCTGGTGGCGAGTTTGCCGAGCACGACGCCGACGAGGATCGCGGGCGATTCCATCACGGCGAGAAACGCGGTGGCGTAATTCTCGAACGGTTGGTTCACGGCCTTGAGATAATTGGTCGCGGCGATGAACGTCACGGCGCTGACCGAGCCGTAGTGCGCGGCGATGCCGGCGGCGTCCACAGCGGAAAATTTCCCGCCGAACCGCAGCACGGGATACGTCCACAGCGGAATGAGCGCGCCCAGTCCCATCGCCGCGAGTGCGGGCAACCAGACTTTGCCCAGGCCGGCTTCGGCGATGGCCACGCCGCCCTTGAAGCCGATGGCGACGAGCAAATAGATGGTGAGGGCGACGTAAAGCGGCTCGGGAAATTTCAAGTCGCTCTTCGTGATCGCGCCGATGAGGCCGAGCGCGAAGAACAGGACGGCTGGCGAAAGCAAATTGGCTTGGATCGCGTCGAGGATTTCCATGGTTCAAGCGCCTGAGGTGACGGCATCGGCGAGTCGTTTGTTCTTCGCCTCGGATTCCGCGGCGAGCTTGCGTTTGAATTCGCTCACACGCGCGCGAAGTTTCACGTCACTCGCGCCGAGGATTTGCACGGCGAGCAAACCGGCGTTGCGGCCGCCGCCGATGGCCACAGTCGCTACGGGCACGCCGCCGGGCATCTGCACGATGGACAGCAGCGAGTCGAGGCCCTTGAGCGATATACTTTCGACCGGCACGCCAATGACCGGCAACGGCGTGAGGCTCGCGACCATGCCCGGCAGATGCGCCGCGCCGCCCGCGCCGGCAATGATGACACGCAAGCCGCGCCCGGCGGCGGTCTTCGCGTAACGCAGCATCGCCTCCGGCGTGCGATGCGCGGAGACGACGCGCACTTGGGTGGCGATGCCGAACTCCGCGCAGGCTTCGGCGGCGGGTTTGAGCGTGGGCCAGTCGGAATCGCTACCCATGATGATGGCGACTTGGGGTGTGGATTGGCTTTTCATTTTAAGTTCCCAAACTGAAGTTGCCGGGCGCAGCGCAACGCGGTCTGTTCGGCGGCGGCGGACGTGTCACCAAGCGCGGTGACGTGGCCCATCTTGCGGCCCGCGTTGCTCATGGCCTTGCCGTAGATGTGGACGTGCGCGCCGGCGACGGCGAGCGCGGCATCGAGTCCCGCCGGGCGGCCCGGCCCCTGGCCGACGCCGAGCAGATTCACCATCACGGCGGCGGGCGCGATCATGCGCGTCGAGCCGAGCGGCCAGCCCAGCACGGCGCGAACGTGGTTCTCGAACTGCGAACATTCGCAGGCTTCGATGGTGTAATGCCCGGAGTTGTGGACGCGCGGCGCGAGTTCATTGACGAACACGTTTCCGTCGGCGGTCAAAAACATCTCGACGCCGAAACTTCCAACCGAGCCCACGGCGGTTACGGCGCGACGTGCGATGTCGAGCGCGGTGGCGGAAATCTCCGGCGATACAACGGCGGGCGCGCGGACGATGTGGCAGATGTGATCGCGCTGCACCGTCTCGACGAGCGGATACGTGGCGCACTCGCCGTTGCGGCCGCGCGTGATGATGACAGCGAGTTCGCTCACGAACGGGCAGAAGGCCTCGACAAACAGCTCGTTGCCGTCCTGTCCGCCAAGCATGCGCCAGGCGGCGACAAATTCTTCGAGCGAGCGCACGGTGACATTGCCCTTGCCGTCGTAGGCGTTGCGGCGGGCTTTGAGCAACAACGGCAGGCCGAGTTCGCGCGCGGCGACGGCGAGGGCTTCGGGATTTGCGACGGCGCGGAACTCCGTTACGGGCAGGCCAGCGGCGGCGAGCGTTTGCTTTTGAATCAATTTGTCCTGCACGAGCGCGATGCTTTTCGCGGTGGGAAAAACTTTGTGTCCGCTGGCTTCGAGCGCGGCTAGACCGCGCGCGTCCACGAACTCGTTCTCGAGCGTCACGACATCGCAATGCGCGGCGAGCCGCAGCAATTCGGCGGGCGAATCCCAGTCGCCGACGAGCGAGTGCGTGGCGAGCACCGCCGCCGGGCTGGATGGATTGCGCTCGAGTACCGCGACGTCGCAGCCGAGTTGCAGCACGGAGAGTGCGGTCATCTTCGCGAGCTGCCCGCCGCCTATGATGCCGAGGCGGTGATTGGGGATGAAGCGTTGCGGGCCGTGGCCGGTGTGCCGTT
This sequence comes from Verrucomicrobiota bacterium, assembly GCA_035327385.1. Lineage (GTDB taxonomy): Bacteria > Verrucomicrobiota > Verrucomicrobiia > Limisphaerales > JADLHS01 > DAOLDN01. Next base: position 3,071 of record DAOLDN010000022.1, read on the forward strand.
GAATTTCTGCGTCAATGGTCTCGTGCATTTAGTAGGTTGGGTTTCTAAGAGCCGGGCGGCGGCGCAGTTTGGAGATGAACACAGGCAGCGGACAGGTCTTCTCAACATCTCGTGATTTGCGTGTCTTCATGACTGATGGTTTAGTTTTTGACACATTGCGGATCATTTCAAGCAGCAGGTGTAACGGGCATCTCTGAGACGGCTGTCACCAGCTTGGTCTTCTTCAGCCTAAACAGCGACCAAACCACGCTGGTCGTGAGGATCAGCACGATAACGCCGAGCGAGACCAGTGTATCAATCTTCCACGCCGTGTGCGCGAGGATCATCTTTACGCCGACGAACGACAGCACCGCCCCCAGGCCGACCTTGAGGTAATGGAACTTGTCCATCACGCCCGCCAGCGCGAAGTAGAGTGAGCGCAGGCCGAGAATCGCGAACACGTTCGAAGTATAGACGATGAACGGGTCTTTCGTAACCGCGAAGATCGCCGGGATGGAATCCACCGCGAAGATCAAATCCGTGAACTCCACCAGCAGCAGCACCACGAACAATGGCGTCGCCATGAGGACTCTGCGACCTGATCGGATTGCGGACGGCTCGTCCGCCAGGTCTTTCGATGCTGCGGGCGGGCCGCCCGCGCTCCCGGCCACTTCGCGCACGAAGAACTTGTCGCCGCGGTAATCGGGCGTTACCGGCATGAGCTTTTTGAACCATCGCACGATTGGATTGCGTTCAGGGTGAATCTCCTCCTCGCGCTTCACGATCATCTTGATGCCGGTGAGGATGAGAAATGCGCCGAAAAAGTAAATGATCCACGCGAACTTGGTGATGAGCGCCGCGCCCAGCGCGATCATGATGGCCCGCATGATGAGCGCGCCGAGGATGCCCCAGAACAGCACCTTGTGCTGATACTTTGGCGGCACGGCGAAATACGAGAACAACAGCGCGAAGACAAAGACGTTGTCCACGCTCAACGATTTCTCGATGAGATAACCGGTGAAGAACTCCAGCGCCTTCTGCGAACCGGCGTAATGCCACACGCCCGCGTTGAACAGCAGCGCCAGCACCACCCACACGCCCGTCCACGTGAGGGATTCCTTCAGCGACACCACGTGTGACTTGCGATGGAACACGCCGAGGTCCAACGCGAGCATCGCAAGGATGAACACGTTGAACCCGATCCAGAGCCAGGTGTTGTCAGTCATGGGAGCTTTCCGGTAATGAGGGCGGTTCTCCAGCCGCGGCATCGGAATTACCGGGCCGGCGACGCAGCAGCGCCGTGCAAACAGCCAGCGAGGCCGCGCCCATGAGCGTGATCAAAATGGCGGCAAAGCGCTTTTCCGTCGCGCCGTCCGCCACCGCCAGCCAGCTCGCGCTCGCGCGCCATGTGAAAACGGCGACGAGGAAACCGCTGGTGGTCAAGGCCGCCCAGCGACTCCACCTGGCGCCCCGCGCCATCAGCGCACCCCACACAATGGACAGCACGCCGAACGTGCCGCCAGAGATGAGTGCCGTCTTGGCCTTCTCCGGGTTGGAAAGGTAACCCGCCAGGCCACAGGCGAGGAGAAACACCCCGTAGGCAAGGATCCATCTAGCGAGAGCAGTCATTGGTGGATTAGTGGTGGTTCGTGGATTCACAGCCGCCCCCGGATCAGCGGCAGAAGTTGGGTTAGATTTAGCGAACCGGCCTTGTCGCGGATGGCGTTTGCATGGCTGGAATGCAGATTCCGCGCCTGTTCGGTCAGCGAGCTGAAGAGTTGCCGCAATTCGATGGCCGAGAGTTTCCTCCCTCCCGCGTAGTATTGGACGGCCATCTTCCCGATAGCCCACGTGGTGGCAAAGGACATCGCTGAGCTCGCGACCTGTTTGCCGACCGATTTGACCACGCCGCCGCCGACCATGCCGAGCAATCCTCCCAGCAGTTTCCGCGCATAGCCTTCGACCACTTGCGAGGTCAATCCGACGCCGGCCGTGGCGAGCAAATCCTTGATGTGCCCGCGATCGAGTTCATAGCCGTGCATCTTGCCGATGCGATAGACCATCTTCATCTGGAGCGGAATGATCGCCATCGTGGAGACGGAATCCGGCAGCAACTCCAGCGCGCCATTCAGGATGGAGTAATTCAATACCATCTTGTCCACTTCCGCGTCGGCAGCAGCGGCGGCGGCCGTCGCAGTGGCGGGGGCTGTGGCTGGTGGCACGGGGGCTAGATCGGCGAGTGGCTCGACTCCGAGACGGTCGGCATGTTGCTCGATCCGCGCGGCGTCCTTCGTGTCGAGTCGCAGTTCGCGGCGCAAGTCCGAGAGGAAACGCTTTTCTTCTTCGTTCAACATGTCGTCGGCTTCGCAGACGCACACGGCCATCTCATAGGCGAACTGACGAGACTCTGGCGCGGTTAAAGTATGAGCGATATGCGGGATCGAAACCTGCCTGAGCAGGACGCGATGGTAGAGCGCAGCGAGGTTAAGTTCCGAGTCGGGAAACGTCCCGGCGATGCGCTTCAACTCGGCTCGTTCGATGTCACTTTTGCCGCCGTCGGCGAACGCGGCCATCAAACAGAGCGAGAGGATGGCTTCCGTTCCAGATTGGTTGGGCGTGTTGTTCATGGCAGAAATGTTTCGGATGCGGTCAATCGTCTTGTGCCAGCGCACTGTGGAATGGCCAGTCTCCGCACATTGTTCCTGCGGCAGCCGGCGGACGAAACTTCGATGCTGGATCACTCATTCAATCCGCCGCGTGGCCACGGTGTGATGGACTGGAAGGGACCTCTGGCCCGCGAGTAGATGTCTCGGGCGTAGGCTGCCGGGGTCTGGCGCGCTGCCTGGAATTCACGCCGAGTCGCGCGCACGGCAGGGCCGAGGACTTGTCTGGAGACGTTGACAGTGCGCCCGGGCATGGACGCGGCGAGCGACAACGTGTTGGCCGGAATGTCGGCCAGCGATTTCAGGATGAGTTTCGGTTTCATATATCGTGGTCAGTTGATTGTTGTTTTTCGTGCTTTTAGCTCCCTCCCCATGAATCTGAGCGCCGCCTCACCCCAACTCTCTTCCTCGCTTCGCGGCGGAGCGGGAGTAAACCAAAACTACCTGCCGCGGCGGGCTTTGAGGTTGCTTTTGAACCGCTGCAAACGTTTGGTGGCGCGGCTGGTGATTTGTTCACGCAATTGCGTCATGGCTTTGCCGAACGCGGCTCGCAATGTGTGATCCCGGCTTTCGGCAAAGACATCCGGGCCGGGCGTCACGAGGTGAACGTGGACTTGATATGCCGGGCTGGAATTCTCCAGACGGACCAGGCGGACGTTGGCTTCGTCTATCCGGCGGCGTTCACCCAGGGCCAGGATTTGTTTTTCCACCCACGCATCGAGCAGGTCCAGTGAGCGGATGTTGAGATGTTGCACATTCAGTCTCATTGTCGTCGTCATGTTTGTGTTCGGTTGATGGTTAATGTTTGAATCACTCCCGTGAGCGGTTGCCCATCAGCAAGGGCAGCAAATGCCACAGGAAATACGCCAGCGAAGTGATGAACGCCGCCACGTAGGTCCATGCCGCCGCATCCAGCACCTTCTTCCCCCCGATGGCCTCCGCGCCGGGCTCGATAAACCCGAAGTCCGCCAGTGCCGCCTTCGCACGGCGCGACGCGTCGAACTCGACGGGCAATGTGACGAGGTTGAAGAGCATGATCACGCCCCATGCCAACGCCATGATCAGAGCGCCGGTCATCGGCTGGATCAATCCTGTGAAGAGGCCGAGCAACGGCAGGAACATGACGATGTAGTTCGCATAGGTCGTGATGCCCACCGCCGCCATGCGCCAGTGCAACGGCTTGTAGGCGCGCGCGTGCTGGATGGCGTGACCCGCCTCGTGCGCGGCGACGCCGAGTGCAGCGGGCGTGCGACCGTGGAAGTTGTCCGGCGAGAGCACCAGCCGCTTGTGGAGCGGATCGTAGTGGTCGCCGAGCATTCCTTCGCCCTCGGTGATCTCGACGTCGCGGATGCCGTCGTGCCGAAGGATTTCCGCCGCGACTTGCGCACCGGTCAGGCCGGAGCGGACGACGCCCTGGTTGTAACGGGTGTAAACCGCCTTCACGCGCCACGCCGCCCAGAGCGACAGCGCCATCGTGCCGAGGAACAGTATCCAAAACATAAACATAACGTGCCTTTCTCGTTTGCCACACCGCCGTGAGGCTCTCCTTGAGCTCCAGCCCTTGGGCGGTGTTCACGGCGTGAAAGTAGGCACGAGTGCGCGCGCCGACTAATATGTGTTTCCGAATGGACGCTTCGGTTAATCCGAAGCAAACTCTGCACGCATGGAATGGCTGAATTATCATCACCTGCGGTACTTCTACGTCGTGGCGAAGGAGGGAAGTCTCTCTCGCGCCGCAGCGAAGCTGCACGTCTCGCAGCCATCCATCTCCGAGCAGATCCGCGAACTGGAGAATGCGCTGGGCGAAAAATTGTTCCGCCGCGATGGCCGCAACAACAAACTCACCGACACCGGACAGGTCGTGTTCAACTACGCCGAGGAAATCTTCACGCTCGGCCGCGAGTTGATGAGCACGGTGAAGCAGCGGCCCGGACTGCGCGCGCTGCGATTGAACGTCGGCGTGGGGGATTCTTTTCCTAAGCTGGTGACGAATGAAATCTTGAAACCCGTCTTCGCGATGCCGCAGTCGGTGCATGTCGTCTGTCGCGAGGGGAAGATGGAGGATCTGCTTGCGCAACTCGCAGCGCACCGGCTCGACCTCGTCTTGACAGATGAACCCGCACCCAGCAGCGCCAACATCAAGGTCTTCAGTCACACGCTGGGCGAGAGCAGCGTCACGCTCTGCGCGGAGGCGGCATTGGCCGCCAGATTGAAACAGAATTTTCCCCAATCGCTCAACGCCGCCCCGGCGCTGCTACCGGCAGAGAACACGGCGCTGCGCCGGGCGCTGGAAACGTGGTTCCGCGCCCAGAAAGTGAGACCGAAAGTCGTGGCCGAATTTGAGGACCTGGCGCTGATGAAGGTCATGGCCGCCGAGGGCCGCGGTTTCATAGCCATTCCGACCGTGGCGCTGAAGGAAGCCGTCACGCGCTACCAGTTCCGCAGCCTCGGCCAAGCGACGAGCTGCCGCATACACTTCCATGCCATCACCGCCGAGCGCCGCATCGTACATCCAGCGGTATCGCTGATCACCCACAACCTGATCACTTGAATCGTAAATGGGGGAGTCTTGAATGGCGGTCAACCCTCACTATTGACACAAGTTTAAGTCAGATTGACAAATGCCATCATCCGGCCGGGCAGGTTGATCGTCACTTCCCAAACTCCACGTCCGGCACTTCGCGTACGGACGGCGGCACGCTGAAGAATTCCTGCGGCTGAAATCCGAACACGTTCGCCACGATGTTGCTGGGAAACGTTTCGCATCGGTTCCGGTAGTCGCGGACATTGCCGTTGTAGAAACGGCGAGCGGCCTGGATGCGATTCTCGGTGTTGACCAGTTCCGCCTGCAATTTCAGGAAATGCTGGTCTGCCTTGAGTTGCGGATAGTTTTCGACGACGGCAAACAACTGTTTCAGCGCGCCCACCAGTTCGTTCTCGTCACGCGCCTGGTCGGGCACGGGGCCGTGATTGGCGGCGCAGCGGTTTCGCAATTCCACCACGCGCTCCAGCACGGCGCGTTCGTGGGCGGCGTAACCTTTCACTGCGGACACAAGGTTCGGGATGAGGTCGTAGCGGCGCTTCAATTCCGTGTCCACGTTGCTCCAGGATTCGCTGATGAAGTTTCTCAGGCCGACCAGCGAGTTGTATTGCACCACGACCCACACGACGGGGACGAGAACGATGACAAGGATGACGATCAGGATTTCCATAATCACACTTTCGTGAACAGATATTCGGGCATCAACGAGCGAAATTCCACCAGCCGCCGCAGGTGGAATTCAATCTGTGCCGCGTCCAGACAGCGGCCAAACGCCAACGCCAGCGCGTCGCGTTCGATTTCAATCGTCAGATCGCGGTTCGCCAGCAGATATTCCATCGAACGCGCGTGGCAGATGTCGTAGGCGAATTTTTTGTCCTTCGATCTCACGCAAAACGTCCTCGAGAATTCCGCTGATTCGAAATCAATGTCATCGTAGCCGAACGCCTGCGCGATCTTTGAAAAGATTCCCTCCTGCGAAATGACGAGTTCTGGAAACGCCATCGGCAGCATCAGGATGAAAAACGAGAAATGATGGTGATGCGTCTGGCGGCGACCCTTGGAATCGGTCGAGTGGGTTTCATAGTGATAATCAAAGGCGAGCACGTAATGACCCTGAAAGTGTCCGCGAAGGACGTTGTACGCGTAACGGTTGCTGCCCTGCGCGAGTTTGTTCAGGAATCCGAACCGTTCCGCCAGCGAACGATCCTTGTCCGCGCTGTAGGAAAGGCCGAGGCGCATCGCCAGTTGCTGCATCGCCTCGCGACGTTTGCGCGCCGCAATGGAGGCGAACACCGCCCCTGCGATGATCAGGCCGACGACCAGAATGACAATGAAGATTTCTCCGCCCATGTCGTTTCGGTTGCCACTATGGAGTTCCCCACGATGGCTGACGCAGTCTGAGGCAAAGCGCGCTTACAATTCCAGCCCGCAGTTTGTAGCTCCCGCTTTCGGCTTTTCACCCACCGGATTTGCCCTCAAACTCACGCCGTGCAACGCATCAGCCAGCGGGACATCGTATCAGCCGTGCGCACCGCCCTCGCGGAGGACATCGGCAACGGCGATGTCACCACGCTTTCCACAGTGCCCCAGGGCGCAACCGCCGTGGCCGTGATGCGCGCCCGCGAACCGTTCGTCGTCTCCGGACTGGAGTTCGCGGAGGAAGCCTTCCACCAATGTTCGCGCGGGATGCGTCCCATGAAATCTGTTCGTCGCGTGAAGGACGGCTCGCGCGTTGCCGGCGGCGAGGAACTGCTCCGTGTTGCTGGCCCGGCGGGTGCCATTCTTTCCGCCGAACGCGTCGCGCTCAATTTCGTGCAGCGACTTTCCGGCGTGGCGACTCTCACGGCCCGATACGTCCGCGCCGTCCGGGGCACAGACGCGCGAATACTGGATACGCGCAAAACCACTCCTGGCTGGCGGTTTTTCGAGAAATATGCCGTGGCTTGCGGCGGCGGACGCAATCATCGTTTCGGTCTTTATGACATGGTGCTCATCAAGGACAACCACCTCGTCGCGTTGCGCGACGCAAAACCGAACGCCATTGCCGCCGCAGTTAGTCGCGCACGGTCGCGTTTTCCGAAATTGAAAATCGAGGTGGAAGCCGACACGCTTGATCAAGTCAGGCAGGCCGTTGCCGCCGGAGCGGACATCGTGCTGCTGGACAACATGACTCCCGCGCGATTGCGAAAGGCCGTGGCGCTGGTCGCGGGCCGCGCGAAAACCGAGGCCAGTGGCGGAGTGAATCTGAAAACCGTGCGCGCTATCGCCAGAACCGGAGTTGATTTCATCTCCGTTGGCGCGATTACACATTCGGCGCGCGCTGTGGACATCGGACTGGATTTCAAATGACGACTGACGCACAAATTCTCGCCGCGCTGCGAAACGTGGATGAAGTGGGCGTTTCCGGCGCGGAACTCTCACGGCAGCTTGGCATCAGCCGCGCAGCGATCTGGGCGCGCATCGAGGACCTTCGCAAACTCGGCTACGACATCGAGGCCAGTCCGCACCTGGGCTACCGGTTGCTGGATTCGCCGGATGTGTTGCACGCGGACGACCTGATTTCGCGTTTGGGCAGAACAAAAGTCGTCGGACGCGACATCCGCGTCTTCGAACAGACCACGTCCACCAACGATGTTGCTGAAAAACTGGCGCGCGACGGAGTGAAGGAAGGTGTCGTTGTCTTTGCGGAATCCCAGACGAAAGGCCGCGGACGGCTCGGACGCAAATGGGTTTCGCCCGTACGCAAAGGGCTTTGGTTCTCGGTGTTATTGCGCCCCGATCTTCGACCGCCGGAAACGACACAGCTCACGGTCGCTTCGGCCACGGCCCTGTGCCGCGCGATCCGTGGCGAAACCGGATTGTCGCCGGACATCAAATGGCCCAACGACATCCTCATCAACGGAAAGAAGGTCGCCGGAATCCTCACTGAAATGAACGCCGAGGTGGACCGCGTGCGTTACGTCATCCTCGGCATCGGCATGGATGTGAATCTCACCGCCGCCGACTGGCCGGGCGACGTCCGAAAAGTGGCCACGTCGTTGAGAATTGAATGTGGCGAATCCGTCTCGCGCCCCGCGCTGGCGACCCGCGTGTTGCGTGAACTGGACGACGATTACGCCCGCGTTTGCACCGGAAAGTTTGAAGCCGTCGCCGATGAATGGGAGGAGCAATGCGCCACCATCGGACGCCAGGTCGCGATCCAGATTGGCGACCGCCGCACCCGTGGCAGGGCCGAATCACTGGACGACGACGGCGCATTGCTCGTCCGCACCGAGCACGGTCATCTGGAGCGCATCATTGGCGGCGACGTGACGCTTGAGAAATAAATCCGAAATCCGAATGACGAAATCCGAAGTTCAAATCCACGGCGGTCGGCTTCGGCGCATGATTGCCGGATTCGTCATCGGTCATTGGTCATTGAGCATTGGCCATTGGTCATTGGTCATTGGTCATTCGTTATTTCCCAAATGATTCTCCTCCTCGACATTGGCAACACGCACACGCACGTCGGCCTGGCCAACAACCGCCGCGTGTTGCGACAGACGGACATTCCCACGGGCGCGTGGTTCAGTGATTCGGCAATCGCGGCGCTGCGCCGTTTCGTCGGGAACGCGGAACTGGAGGGTGCTGCCGTGTGCAGTGTCGTACCGCAAGCGACGCCGATTGCCTGCAAGACAGTGAAGCGGATTTGGAAACTTGACACTCTGGAACTGACCCCGAAAACGTTGAGTGGCGTGGGCATTGATTATCCGCGACCGGAAACCATCGGTCCGGACCGGCTGGCCAATGCCGTTGCCGCGCACCGCCGTTTCGGAGCGCCTTCGGTGGTGGTGGATTTCGGCACGGCGGTCACGTTTGACGTGGTCAACGCGCGCGGCGATTACATCGGCGGCATCATTGCGCCGGGCGTTGCGGCGATGACCGATTACCTGCACGAAAAGACCGCGCTGCTGCCCCGGATAAAAATCCGCGAGCCGCGAAGCATCGTCGGCAAAAGCACCGAACAGGCGATGCTGGTCGGAGCGGTGCGGGGTTATCGCGGACTGATCCGGGGTTTGATCACGGATTTGAAACGCGAACTGAAAGTGAAACGTCTCCCGGTCGTGGCAACCGGTGGTTGTGCCAGATTGATCGCCTCCAACATGCCGGAGGTTGACGTCGTTGACCCGCTGCTGACGCTCGACGGATTGCGCCTTGTCTGGCTGGCGAATCATTCAAGTTGTGGCACAGTCTGCGCATGAATTCGCCGTGGCGATTTCTCACGACCCTGCTCCTGGCCGCGTCCGCCATCGGACTGCTCGCCGGGGGCAGCGGCCTCAACGTGATGGTGGTCGTCAACACGAACAGCGCCAATTCGCTTCAGTTGGGCAGTTATTACTCCGAGAAACGAAGCGTGCCGCCGCAAAACGTCCTTCGCATCGGCTGGACCGGCACCAACACGGTGTGGAGCGTCAGCCAGTTTGAATCCGCGTTGCTGAACCCGCTCCTCGCCGCCGTGTCCCATCGCGCGCTGACCAACCAGATCGAATTCGTCGTCCTCTCAATGGACATTCCCTACAAGACCAGCGCCGGGCCGAACGACGACAACAGCACCACGTCCGCGTTGTTCTACGGTTTCAAACCGGACGGACGCAACCCGTTCGTGGAGGGTTGTGTCATCGCGTCCAACAGTGTCAGTGCCTACGCGGGAAGCGAACGTCCGTTTCGCGACGCGCCACCGATCAGCCCGCAAAGCAATTCGTTTCTCGCCACGATGATCACCGCCAGCAATCTCGCGCTGGCGAAACGCATCGTGGACAGCGGCGTTTTGGGCGACAGCACGTTCCCCACGCAAAGCGTGCGATTGCTCAAATCAGGCGACTGGCGACGGAACATCCGATACACCCAGTTCGACAACGCGATTTTCGACACGAGATTGCGGGGCGACTATTCGATGGTGCGAACGACACAACACGAGGCTGTGAACCTGGGAGCGATACCCGGATTGCAGACGGGGCGCGACGTGTTGGTGCTGTCTGGAACGACGTTTCTGCCCGGAAGCCTTGCGGATAGTTTGACGTCTTTCGCCGGCAGAATTTTCGAGAACAGTGGACAGACGCCGTTGTTGACGCTGTTGGAGGCCGGCGCGGCGGGCAGTTACGGGACGGTGATGGAGCCGTGCGCGTTTTACGAAAAATTCCCGATGCCGACGGATTATTTCTACCAGTCGCGCGGTTTCAGTCTGGCGGAGTGTTACTACATGAGCGTCACCAATCCTTATCAGGGGCTGATCGTGGGTGAACCGCTGTCGGCAACGTTCGCGCAATCCTGCGCCGGCGACTGGATCAACCTGCCGCAGTCCGCCCAGCTTTCCGGCACGACGAACCTGTCGCTCCAGTTCGTCGCCGATGACACGCTGCGCGCCGTTCAGCGGGTGGATTTGTTCGTTGACGGGCAATTTTACCAGACGTTGACGAACATCGCGCCCGCCGATGGCAACTCGCTCCACGTCACGATCAACGGTTTCCCGACGAACTACACCGTTCCGCCGGACGCAACGCTGCAATCTGTCGCCTCCAATCTGTCGAGCCGGCTGAACGCCAGCGGTTATCGGGATGCCACGCGCGTGCAATCGCTCACGCATGGCGACCGGCTTGAATTGCGTTCCACTAACATCGCTGTCAGCGGCACGCAAGTTTCCATTTCCACCAGCAACGACATCGGTTCGGCAACCCTGCTCACGACGCATCTTCACACCGGTCGCACGAACTTTCTGGACACCATCGCTTTTGGTATCCGCTCCTTTGAGATTGGCATCGGCGTGGCCACGAACGAATCGTTGACGCTGTCCGTCACCAAAACCAACGGCGCGAACGTCACGGTCAGCATCACGAACTTCACCGAAGGCATCCTGCTGGAAACCTTCCTGAACCAGTTCATGTCGGCCATCAACAACACGGCGGCGTTGCAGGGTGTGGACGGGCTTGTTGCGGAGGACCTGTATATTTTCAGCAGCACTTTTCCGGAGTATTCCAGTTTCAATCTTCGCGCCCGTTCCGCGGGCTGGGACGCGGCCCAAATCCAGGCCTCCATCACCGGCCCGTTCGACATTGACCCGCCGGGCAATCGCCGTCTCGACGGCAATCTCGCGGACCTGCAACCGCGAAACCATCTCTACATCACAGCCGGCCTGACCAATCTCGCGTTCGACTTTCCGTTCGACACAACGCTCATTCCCGACGGCTGGCATGAACTGACGGCAGTGGCCTACGAAGGCAGCCATGTAAGAACGCAAACGCGGATCACGCGCAATGTCCTGGTTCAAAACACAACGCTCACGGCCTCGCTCGATTGTTTGACGTGCGGCACCAATGGAGCGTTCCCGCTGGACGGCACGCTGCAATTCTTAGTGACGCCCAACACGAACACCATTTCGCGCATCGAACTGTTCAGCACCGGCGGTTCGTGGGGCGTGGTGTCCAATCAACCCACCGCCGCGTTCTCCATCCCTGCGACGAATCTGCACCTCGGCCTGCATCCGTTCCACGCGCTCGTCACCCGCGACGACAACGCCCAATATCGCACCGGGACACAGTGGCTGCGCATCTACAATCCGTTCACGCTGACGATAGCCGAAGGCCCGGCGATTTCGTGGCTCGCGGTCACCGGACAGGTCTATGAGGTCTGGAGCGCGACGAACGTCACGGACGCGTTTGCACTGCGCGACAGTTTCACCGCCACCAGCACCAACGCGGTGTGGACGGACACCAATTCCGGCCCGATGCAGCAGTTTTACCGCGTAACAACCCAGCCTTGATGAACAAGATTCCTTCCAAAATAGATTTAACAAATCCATCCGCCGCCGCGTCTAACAGGCCGATGCGAAGACAACAGGCACGATTGACAGCAATGATTTGCGCCTGTCTGGCCTTGTGGCTGGCGGCGTTGCCGGCCCTCGCGGCAGACTCCATCACGTGGAACAAGCAGTCGGACAAAATCACCGCCGACGTCCGCAACATCGCGCTGATGGATCTGCTTGAACGCGTCGCCTCTGAAACGGGCTGGCAGGTGTTTCTCGAACCCGGCGCGTCACACAGGCCGTCCGCAAAATTCAAGGACCTTGCCGCCGGCGAAGCGTTGCGCATGTTGCTGGGCAACCTCAACTTCGCGCTCATTCCGCAGTCCGACGCTCCGTCGCGACTCTACGTTTTCTCAACCGCCATCAACAACGCCACACAACAGATCAATCCCGGCCAGAAGCGTGCCATCAAGCAACTCGTCAAACGCGTGGCAAACGAACTCATCGTCCGCCTCAAACCCGGCCAGAACATTGATGAAATCGCAAAAGCCCTCGGAGCGAAAGTCGTCGGCCACATTCCGGAGATCAACGCCTACCGTCTGCAATTCGAGGACGCCGCAGCCGCCAACGCCGCGAAAGAACAATTGGCCTCCAATCCGGCGGTTGCCGAGGTGGATTACAATTATTACGTGGATCGCCCGCAACCGGCGCAGGGCGTGATTTCCTCCACTGGATTGCCGTCGCAATTGACCCTCAAACCCTCCGGCGATTCCAGCGGACTGGTCGTCGGCATCGTGGACACGGGCGTTCAGACCCTCAGCGGTGATCTTGAAAAGTTGATCGCCAAACGAATTTCGGTAGCCGGTGAATCTGCGTTGGACGGCAGCGACCCCACGCACGGCACGACGATGCTGGAATCCATCCTGCGCGGACTGCAATCCGTCACCGGTTCGTCCAGCACCTCGATTCAGTTTGTGGCGGTGGACGTTTTTGGGAG
>DAOLDN010000023.1:0-15745 GCA_035327385.1 Verrucomicrobiota bacterium
GGATATAATCGCTGGAACCGGGCCGAGCGGGTGCTCGGCGCTCCGCGAGTCATCCGCGTGCAGCATCACGTCGCACATGCCCTGTCTTGTCTCGCCGAGAACGAAGTCCAGTTGCCCGCGCTCGGCATTGCCTGGGACGGCACAGGCCTCGGCACGGACGGCACGATCTGGGGCGGCGAGTTCTTTCTCGTGACCCGGGAAACGGTCCAACGGATCGCCCATTTGCGTCCGTTTCGTCTGCCGGGAGGCGATGCCGCAGTAAAGGAGCCGCGTCGGGCGGCGCTGGGATTGTTGTATGAGCTGATGGGCGACGCGGCGTTTCAACGGCCGGATATCCGCACGATCGCGACGCTTTCTTACGCCGAACAAGCCATGTTCAGAACCATGCTGGCGCGCGGACTGAACTCGCCGAGGTGTTCCAGTATCGGACGCCTGTTCGACGCGGTGGCGTCGCTGGCCGGGTTGCGGCAGTGGATGCACTTTGAGGGACAGGCAGCCATGGAGCTGGAATTTGCGCTGGATGGAGCAACCACGAATGAGGCTTACGAACTTCCGCTGGTTGCCCGGAGCTGGCCGTGGATTCTGGATTGGTCGTTGCTGGTGGAGGGAATCCTGTTCGATGTTCGGAGCGGCATCGGCCAGGCCGAAATCTCAGCGAAGCTTCACAACGGACTGGCCGAGGCGGTGGTCCAGGTTGCCAGGCGAACGAACTGTCCGCGCGTCGCATTGAGTGGTGGCTGTTTTCAGAACCGTTATCTGACCGAACGCGCGGTGATGCGGTTGCGCGAGGAAGGCTTTCAACCCTACTGGCATCAGCGCGTGCCGCCGAACGATGGCGGAATTGCGCTGGGGCAGGTGGTCGCGGCACGACGGAGCGCAGCGTTGACGCCGCATCGACAAGCGGAGGATGAACCGCCTTCAGTTTCGCACGCGCTTTGCGAAGCCACGTTGAAGCGGGCTGAAGCCCGCGCTCCACTCGCCGACGGCGTCCTCGAATCAATTTCACGCACCACGCATCACGCATCACGTTAACATGTGTCTCGCAATTCCAGGCAAGGTTGAAGTCATCACCGGCGATGATCCGCTGACACGCATGGGCAAGGTGAACTTCGGCGGCATTCTCAAGGAGGCCAGCCTCGCCTACGTGCCCGAGGTGCAGGTGGGCGATTACGTCATCGTCCACGTGGGATTTGCGCTGAGCAAGGTGGATGAAGCCGAGGCGCACAAGGTGTTCGAGTATCTCAAACAGATGGAGGAATTGGACGAACTCTCGGCCGACCGGTGGGGCGAGCGTCCTCGCGAGCCGGATGATAGCTCGTCAGTAGCCTCGCCCCACCAGAAACCGTCATGAAATTCCTCGACGAATATCGCGACGGCGAACTGGCGCAGAAGCTGGCGCGGGAGATCCATCGAAGCACAACGCAACCGTGGACAATCATGGAAGTCTGCGGCGGGCAGACGCACGCCATCGTGAAGTTCGGCATTGATGAGTTGCTGCCGGAGCAAATCACACTGATCCACGGGCCGGGATGTCCCGTGTGCGTGACACCATTGGAGGTCATTGACAAGGCGCTGGAGATCGCGGCAAAACCCGGAGTCATTTTCACTTCATTTGGCGACATGTTACGCGTGCCGGGCAGCACGACGGATTTGCTTTCTGTGAAGGCCAAAGGTGGCGACGTGCGGATTGTCTATTCGCCGCTGGATGCTGTGAAACTTGCGGAACAAAATCCGGCGAACGAGGTCGTCTTCTTCGGAGTGGGATTCGAAACGACCGCGCCGGCGACTGCGATGGCGGCGTTTCAAGCGGCGCAAAAGCAGTTGATGAATTTTTCGATGCTCATCTCGCACGTGCTCGTGCCGCCGGCCATTGAGGCGTTGATGTCGTCACCGGACTGTCGCGTGCAGGCGTTTCTGGCGGCAGGCCATGTTTGCACGGTGATGGGCTATGAAGAATATCCGCCGCTCGCGGCAAAGTATCGCGTGCCGATTGTCGTCACAGGCTTCGAGCCGCTGGACATTTTACAGGGCATCCTGATGACGGTGCAGCAACTGGAGTCAGGTCGCGCTGAAGTGGAGAATCAATACGCGCGCTCGGTGCGGCGCGAAGGCAATCGCACGGCACAGGAGCTGATCAGGAAAGTGTTCCAGGTCGTCCCGCGCAAATGGCGGGGCGTGGGCGAGATTCCGCAAAGCGGACTCGGGTTCGCTGATGCGTTCGCGGCGTTCGATGCGGAGCGAAAGTTTGGCGTGGCGGATCGGCGTGTGGATGAACCGGCGGATTGCATCGCGGGTTTGATTTTGCAGGGCTTGAAAAAACCGCACGAGTGTCCGGCGTTCGGTGGCAAATGCACGCCGGAACATCCGCTGGGCGCGACGATGGTTTCGAGCGAAGGCGCGTGCGCGGCGTATTACCGGTATCGAAGGCACGATTGAAACCGCCATGAAGAAACATTCAACATTTAACATTCAACATCGAACACCCAATACTGGCGAAGGCTCGAACGCCGGCACTTCGATGTTGGGCGTTGAATGTTGAGTGTTCGATGTTTCTTATGAATCCGACTTGCCCCATCCCCATCACGCAGTATCCCCACGTGCTGATGGCGCACGGCGGCGGCGGGCGACTGATGCAGCAATTGATCGAGAACGTCTTCGGTCAGGCGTTCAGCAATCCAATCCTCGACACGCGCCACGATTCCGCCCAGTTCAGCGTGCCACCCGGCCGGCTCGCGATGACGACCGATTCCTACGTGGTGCGGCCGCTGTTCTTTCCGGGTGGTGACATCGGGTCCATGGCCATCCATGGCACGGTCAATGACCTCGCGATGAGCGGCGCGCGACCGCTGTATCTGAGTTGCGGTTTCATCATCGAGGAAGGACTGCCGATGGAAACACTCTGGCGCGTCGTGTGTTCCATGCGCGCTGCAGCACAACGGTGTGCCGTGCAGATCGTCGCCGGCGACACGAAAGTCGTGGACAAAGGCAAGGGTGACGGGCTGTTCATTAACACAACTGGAATCGGGGTCATCGAACATTCGCTGATCATCGCTCCGACCAGCGTGCGACCGGGCGACGCGGTGATTGTGAGCGGTGATTTGGGGCGGCACGGCATGGCGATCATGGCCGTACGCGAGGGGCTGCAATTCGAGAGCACGATCGAAAGCGATTCCGCACCGGTGCGAGACCCGGTGCGGGCGTTGATCAAGGGCGGAGTTGAAGTGCATTGCCTGCGCGATCTGACGCGCGGCGGACTGGCGAGCGCGTTGAATGAGATCGCCGAAGCAGCGGGAGTAAAGATCGCCATCGAGCAGAAGGCCATTCCGGTGCGTGAGGACGTTCACGCGGCTTGCGAGATGCTGGGGCTGGATCCGTTGCACGTGGCGAATGAGGGGCGATTCGTGGCGTTTGTGCCGGCGCAAGATGCGGAGCGCGCCCTGCAGATTCTGCGGCAACACGAGGTGAGCGCGACCGCGGCACGGATCGGAAGCGTCGCGGGCAAGGCCGCCCCACTGGTCACACTGAAGAGCGCCATCGGCGCGAGCTGCATCCTCGACATGCCCAGCGGCGAGCAGTTGCCAAGAATTTGCTAACTGACAAATCTCGGTTCATGCATCGGGCCCAAACCGTGCTTGCGGAGCAGTTCGATGAACTTCGCGATCCCGCGCTTCTCGTCACTGCCAAGATGAAAGTGGATGTGCCAGCCCAGATAATCTTTGCGAAACTCCTCCGTGTATTCACTCCGGCTGCGAACGATGTGATCGAGCGTTTCCAGTCCGAAAGCTTTTGCCTCGCTCAGTTGTCGCCGCAACTCCCTGTTCTCGATGCCGCGCCGCAACGCCCACACCGCATAGACAAACGGCAGTCGCGTCAGCTCAAACCAGGCGGCGCCGAGGTCAAGAATGTCATGTTGTTCGTGCGGTCCGAGAAGAAAGTCGAGCGCAGGGTCGCCGATGAGCAGAACAAAATCCTTCTCTTTGGCGACGGCGTAACTCTCCAGCGGTTTGAACTCCGGATTCAGTCCGCGCTCCGCCAGCAGCACTTTCAACAGATTCACGCTCGTCAACGACGCCGGGTCGCAAAACACTTCCCGCACTTCCTCGATGGGCCGACGATGGGCCAGCAACACGCTCAGGACCTCGCCCAATGACGCGATGGCCGCTCCGTCGAGCACATCGTAACGGTCGTTGAACAAAACCTCCGTGATGCTGACGAGCGCGGCGTCCAATTCGTCGCGACGCAACATGCCGGCCAGTTCCGACGGCGTGGCAAAGGTGATTTCATCCTCCAGTCCGCGAGTGAGAGGAACGGCATTGAGATATTTGACCGAGCCGACGCGGAACGGTGCAAGGGATTGTTCCAGACCTAATTCACGTTCGCGTCTGGCGGTGGTCTGCTCGCGTTCGAGCCGGCGCGCGATTTGTTCCGGCGACTCCGGCGCGGCCATGCGCAAGCGTAATTGCGATTTATCGGAGTTGGGTGCGTCGTCTGACATGCGCGGAAATGCTATCGCAAGCCCGTCGCGCGGCAAAGCGGCAAAGGAGTGAAGAATCTTCCGGCCCACCGAACGGGATTGTCAGGTTGGATTTGTTGTAGGTGTTCGCCCAGACGACGCCGGTGGGGCGAGGCTACTGACGAGCCTTTCGTTTCAACCAACTTCCCAGTAACCTTTGTGCATGCCAGACGCCAATGATGATGAACTCCCGAGCCGTCACAATCCATCGCCCGGCGTTCACATTGATCTCGGCCAATCGAGCATTGTGTTGCTCACTGTGACTACCGAGAAGCGCAATCCTTGGCTGGCAAACGAAACCGCGCACAGGCTTCTTCACGAAACATGGTCAGAAGCCAAAGCTTGGCTTGTTGGCGACTATTTGTTAATGCCTGACCATCTCCATTGCTTCTGCGCGCCGCACGATTTGAAGTTCACAATTGAGACTTGGATTTCCTATTGGAAACGCGAATTCGCACTAAAACGGAAGAGGCTCGTCGGTAGCCTCGCCCCACCAACCGCGGCCGGTGGGGTGAGCGTACTCGCGAGCCGTGCCCCGGAATGGAAATTCCAATCACGCGGCTGGCATCATCGCCTGCGTGATGGCGAGAACTATTCCGAGAAATGGCTTTACGTTCAGGAAAATCCGGTCCGTGCCGGGCTGTGCCAACGCATCGAAGACTGGCCGTTCAAAGGCCGAGTCTTCGACCTGATGTGGACCGGTAAATGACCAGTGGGGCTGTTTGCTGTGGTGGGGCGAGGCTACCGACGAGCCGGGCAAAGGGGAAAAGTTTGTGTGAACAGAGGCTCGTCAGTAGCCTCGCCCCACCAATGAGTAGCGCGCTCGAACGCCATCTCCGGCTTCCGGAACGCCATCACGCCCAACACCGGACCGAAAGATTTTCACCGAGGCGGAATCAATTCTTGGCAGTTTTCGCCCGCGTTCGCGGCAGTTTCGCAGATGATTGGGCGCTTACCAAATAAAGCGACTTATCTAATTCTTCGTCCAATCGTCCCGACTTCAGTCCGGTTGTAACATCCTTCGCAAACTGTTGATTTGCTTCGAGCGTTTTGACCACCAAATTCAGCGCTCTTTTAAAGTGCGGCTCCAAAACATCAGGCTCATCTTGCAACCTTTGCAAGTCCCTCTGCGTGCGATGTAGATCGTTCCAGTCATCACTACCTCGCCACAAAAAAGCAACAGCCCTTGCAACGTGGAAAACACCATTTGCGAGGACAGTCCGGTTTACCTCCCCTTCAGAGAATGTTTGAATCGTAGTCCTCTTGAGCCTAACGCACGCTTGGAGGATGAGCGTAACAACAGCCTGATTCTCCGCACTCGAATCGTCAAGATGAAGAACGTCTATTTGATATTCACCCGAACCATCAACGATGTCCTCGGGCTCTAGGTCATCGTAACCTTTTCCTGTGACGAGACAAAAAATCAACCGCAGAAATGCCTCGTGTGAATCTCCGTTGTAATTGGCTGCTAACTTTGCAACGCGATCCTCGATTGTGCTCCGATAAAGTTTGATGGACATGCAGTCGTCCTCGGAGTTCGTTTACTCCAAGCAGCAATACGCGGCCAGCCCCTGCAATCCGCCCTCGCGACCGAAACCACTTTCCTTGTAGCCGCCGAACGGACTGGTCGGATCGAACTTGTTGTAAGTGTTCGCCCAGACGACGCCGGCGCGCAGCTTGTTGACCATCTTGAAGATCTTGCTGCCCTTGTCCGTCCACACGCCCGCGCTCAAGCCGTAGGGAATGTTGTTCGCGCGTTCGAACGCCTCCTCCGGCGTGCGGAACGTCATCACGCTCAACACCGGCCCGAAAATTTCCTCGTTCGCCACGCGATGCGCGTGCGTCACGCCGGTCAGGAAGGATGGCGCGAACCAGTATCCTTTTGATGGGAGGGCACACTGTGTCTGCGTCAACTCCGCGCCTTCGGCCACGCCGCTTTGCACCAGCTCGCGGATTTTTTCGAGCTGCGGCCGCGAATTGATCGCGCCGATGTCCGTGTTTTTGTCGAGCGGATTGCCGACGCGCAAGGTCTGGATACGATCACGCAATTTCTTGATGACGATTTTGTAAATTCCTTCCTGCACAAACAACCGTGACCCGGCGCAACAAACGTGGCCTTGGTTGAAATAAATCCCCGCGATGACGCCTTCGATGGCCTGATCAATCGGCGCGTCCTCGAACAAGATGTTCGCCGCCTTGCCGCCGAGTTCGAGGGTGAGCCGCGGAGCGCGGACAGCCTTGTCCGCGTGTTTCGCGCCGGCTTGGGACTCGCGGACAAGGCTGTCCGCGCTCCGAGCCGCAATCACCCGCGCAATCGCCTTCCCAACATCCGTCGAGCCAGTAAAAGCAATCTTATCAATGTCCGGATGATTGACGATAGCTGCACCGGTTTCGCCCGCGCCGGTGACGATGTTCACCACGCCCTCGGGCAATTCCGCTTCCTGAAAAATCTGCGCCAGCCGCATCGCCGTGAGCGACGTCGTTTCCGCTGGTTTCAAAACCACCGTGTTGCCGCACGCGAGCGCAGGCGCGATTTTCCACGCGGCCATCAGCAACGGAAAATTCCACGGGATGATCTGCCCCGCGACGCCCAACGGCTGCGGCGTTTTGCCGGGGAAGGCGTATTTCAACTTGTCCGCCCAGCCCGCGTAATAAAAGAAGTGCGCCGCCACGAGCGGCAAATCCACGTCGCGACTTTCCTTGATCGTCTTGCCGCCGTCCATCGTTTCAAGCACCGCCAGCTCGCGCGACTTTTCCTGGATGATGCGCGCGATGCGATACAGATACTTGCCGCGCTCGCGTCCCGGCATCTTGCTCCAGACCTTGTCGTAAGCTTTGCGCGCCGATTTCACTGCGGAATCCACGTCCTCCGCATTCGCCGCCGCAATCGTCGTGAGCGTCTGCTCGGTGGCGGGATTGATGGACTCAAAATACTTTCCCGACGTCGGCGCAACAAATTTGCCGCCGATGAACAACTCATGCTGCGGCGCGATGACGTAATTCTTGGAATCCTCCGGCGCAGGCGTGTAATCCCACTTGTTGCCGAAGTTCAAGCGGCGTTCCTTGAGCGGCACAACGGCATGAGTTGAAGCGGCGACTGCGCGCTTGGGAGAAAGTTTCACTGCTTTGCTTTTGGTTTTCATTTTCAAATCAATTCTGACCGGCATGTCCTAAGTCCCGGAGGGACGCAATGTGAATAGCCGTGGGCGTGAGCCCACGGTCGCGGGGACAAATGGTGCGACCCCGCAGGGGTCGAACAATCAATAGATTCGATGACCGTAGGTTGCACCTGCGGCTATTTATGTTTGGCCACTCCGTGGCCCGGATGGATGCCAGATTTGGGCGAAATTTCACGGCAGCGAGAAGTAATCCGAGCTTTGGTAATTGCCATCGGCTTGCTTGGCGATCTGCATGAGCACGTCATTGACCAGCGTGCTGGCGCCGAAGCGGAACATCTGCGGGTTGAGCCAGTCGTCGCCGAGAGTTTCCTTGACCATCACGAGGTAGGCGAGCGCCTGCTTGGACGTGCGGATGCCACCGGCCGGCTTCATGCCGATGCGGATGCCGGTGGCGAAGAAATAATCGCGGATGGCTTCGAGCATCACGAGCGTCACGGGAATGGTCGCGGCGGGATTCACCTTGCCAGTGCTGGTCTTGATGAAATCGCCGCCGGCTTGCATGGCGATTTCGCTGGCGAGGCGGACGTTGTCGTAGGTGACGAGTTCGCCAGTTTCGAGAATCACTTTCAAATGCGCCGCGCCGCAGGCTTCCTTCGTGGCAGCGATTTCGTCGAAGACTTTCGCGTGGTCGCCCGCGAGGAAGGCGCAACGGTCAATGACCATGTCAATTTCATCCGCGCCATCGGCCACGGTGCGGCGGACTTCTTCGAGCTTCGTGCGGAGCGGATATTGGCCGCTGGGAAAACCGGTGGCGACAGCGGCAATGTGTACGGGTGAAACGTCGCCGAGAAACCTGCGCGCGTATTTCACCATGTTCGGATAAACGCACACGGCGGCACAGTTCGGCACGTCGTATTTCGCCTCGATGGGCTGGAGCGCCTTGCGACAGAGATAGGCGACTTTGCCGGGCGTGTCTTTGCCTTCGAGCGTGGTGAGGTCGCACATGGAGACGGTCATCTTGAGGCCGGCGACCTTGGCGCTGGTCTTGATACTACGCTTGGTGAAGGAAGCTGCGCGCTCCTCGACCATGATCTGGTCAACGGAGCGGGGGGGTGTGAATGGCGAAAGTGCGGAAGCCGGCGAAGCTTCGCTCCGTTTTTGAAGCGCCGTGGTTTTCATGGTGTTGTGAATCTGCGGAGTCGGGATGGGTTAGTCAATGAGTTTGGGCAACTTGCCGGCTCGACGCGGATGCCACCGACCATTAGTCTGCTCGGACATGTCATCGCAAATGATAGTTGAAGGACTGATCACCTACCTTGGGTTGATCGTGCTATTGACCTTCCATGAATACGGCCATGCTTGGATGGCTTGGAAATGTGGCGATGACACCGCGAAACTGCAGGGGCGCTGTTCGCTCAATCCTCTGGTGCATATTGATCCCATCGGCACGGTGCTGTTGCCATTGTTGATGATCTTTCTTTCGATGTCCGGGTCCGGAGCAGCCCGTTTTTTGGTCGGCTGGGCCAAGCCTGTGCCTGTGAATCCTTACAATCTGCGGAATCCGAGGGTGGACGACATTCTCGTCTCAATGGCCGGTCCGTGGATGAATCTGGCCTTAGCGATCGTGTTGATGGGGCTTGCAAAAGTGTGCTTGCTTGTCGGCTCCGGTCAGGGTTTTGAGCTTTGTGCCAGCTTGGCGCGGCTCAGTCTTTTATTGTGCTTCTTCAATCTTCTGCCGATTCCGCCTCTGGATGGATCGCATGTGGTCCGCAGCTTGATTGGGATGAGTTATGAGACTTATTGGAAGCTGGCTCGATTCGGCATCATCGGGGTCATTCTGGTACTTCAAATCCCTCAAGTCCGCTGGCTGCTAGGTGCGGTCACACACGGATCTTGGGTGGCCATCGGAAGTTGGTTTGGAATCGGGTAGCCGAAAAGGCGTGGTTTGATTCCAACAATTCAGATTCAACACCGCTGCGAGCCAAGAACGTTTAATTACTAACCAGTTTGTAATAAATTATTTACAAATTCATATCCGGCCGTTTCGTTTCAGCCACACCATCAAAATGCTGACATCGGCTGGAGAGACGCCTGAGATTCTGGAGGCTTGTCCGATCGTGGCTGGGCAGACTTTTTTCAGTTTTTGCCTAGCTTCGATTCTCAAGCTGGGGACTTTGTCAAAATCGAATCCTGGCGGAATCTGTTTGTCTTCCAAGTTTTTGTTACGACTCACCTCATTTTCCTGCCGGTCAATGTAGCCGGCGTATTTGGTTTCGATTTCGACTTGCTGGATAATCTCGGTAGGTAGCTGGTAGTTTTGATCTGGCAGATCGTTGTATGTGATTTCGGGGCGACGGAGAATCTGCGCCAAAGTATCGCCGTTGTATCGGGTACGATGAATTCGATTCAACTCTTCATCGATCCGGGTTCGCTTGTCCAATAACTGGCGATAATTCCGTTCGGTCAGAAGGCCGATTTCGTGACCCAATTCTGAAAGCCGCATATCCGCATTGTCCTGCCTTAACAACAATCTGTATTCAGCGCGGGATGTGAACATGCGATACGGTTCAGTCGTTCCCTTCGTTACCAAGTCGTCTATGAGAACTCCGATGTATGCTTCGTTTCGTCCGAGGATGATCGGTGGTTTGTTGGAGACGCTTCTAGCCGCGTTTATTCCTGCAATAATCCCTTGACCGGCAGCCTCTTCGTAACCTGAAGTCCCATTGATCTGGCCTGCCAGATAAAGTCCAGAGCAGGTTTTTGCTTCGAGCGAAGGTTTCAATTGAATTGGGTATGCGAAGTCATATTCGACTGCGTAGGCTGGCCGCATTATCTCTGCGTTCTCGCATCCAATAATGGTTTTAACCAATTCGATTTGCACATCGAATGGAAGGCTCGTTGAGAATCCGTTGACGTAAATCTCGTCGGTGGCAATTCCTTCAGGCTCCAAAAAAACCTGGTGGCGTTCCTTTTCAGCAAATCGAACTATCTTGTCTTCTATGGACGGACAATACCGCGGTCCTATTCCCTCAATTATCCCGGAATACATCGGAGACTTGTGAAGGTTCAGTTTGATTAGATTGGCAGTCCGGTCGGTTGTGAATGTGATGTGGCATGGCAGTTGCCCTTGTATTCGATCAAGAATAGATCCAGGCAAGTATTGATTGGACTTTCGAGATTTGCCTTCAAAACCATCGGGCGACTGTTCCACGTGGAACAACTCGTCTTCCCAAAACGTGAAACGCGGAGGAGGATCATCTCCAGGCTGGATTTCCGTTTTTGAAAAGTCAATTGAGCGCTTCAGTAATCTGGGTGGCGTTCCGGTCTTCAATCGGCCAAGTTCCAAGCCAAGCTCCTTTAGTGAAGCAGAAAGACCAACTGCGGCCGATTCCCCGGCGCGGCCCCCAGACTGTTGATTCTGGCCAATATGCATCAATCCATGGAGAAACGTTCCAGTTGTTATAATAACTTTTTTACCAAGATATTGAACTCCGATAGTGGTATCAACACCGCATACAGCGCCATCCTTGCTGAGGATCTTTGAGGTTTGCGCCTGCTTGATGTCTAGGTTTTCCTGCTGCTCGCAGATCCACTTCATCCGAAACTGGTAGGCCTTTTTGTCGCACTGGGCGCGTGGAGCCCAAACGGCAGGTCCTTTCTTTGTATTAAGCATCCGAAATTGAATTCCGGTCATGTCTGTTGTCTTGCCCATCTCTCCACCCAAGGCATCAATTTCTCGTGCGATATGCCCCTTGGCCAAACCACCGATGGCTGGATTGCAGGACATCTGGCCAATGGTGTCCGGGTTGATCGTGAGCAAAAGGGTTTTGCACCCAATTCGAGCCGAGGCAAGCGCCGCCTCAACACCTGCATGACCACCTCCGACTACGATAACGTCATACTGTTTTGGATAAATGAACATGTGGATTAAAGAAAAATCACGAAGGGTAACGATAATGCAGTATAGATCTGAAGAAGTTAATGAGAAGATCGGAACGCCGTCTGAGGCCGGCGATCCGAATTGTTGATAAACATTTTATTACAAGCAATTTGCTGCATCAGTAGATTGCGATCTGCTTGAGCTATTTGCATCGCCCCGCTGAAACTACAGCAAGTCGTCAGAATCGAATCGGCCATCTTTGTCAGTCGAGTTGCGGGTTTACCGCTATTGGCTTTTACCTGGCAAACGGTACGGTTCCAGTCGCCGAATTAATTTTCACGTTTTACGTTTGGGAACACTTTATGCCCCGAGCGACACAATCCGTCAACCGGCCAAACTATATGACCAACAATTCTGGTCTTCGCAGAATTGATTAAGGGTCAAAGCGCATTACAGGTCGAGCATACTGCTTGGTAGTGCGCGTCCCGTCGAGCAAGAAACCTGTGTCGACGGGCGTTTGCGCCCAGGGCATGGGTCGGTCGGTCGGCGTTTTTTTACGTTTGACCCGATGTTGCGATGCCGGTTAGGTTTCGCGTCCTTTGCAACAGCTTTGAAATTATGATTGGGACAATGCGGAAACATTCGACGTGGCTGTGGGTGATTATCATCGCGGTCGTCATCGTCAGCTTTGTGATTTTCTTTTCACCGACGGGGAACATACCCGGTTCAGGTTATCGTGCCGGGGACTACGGTTCGATTGATGGCCGGAAAGTCACACGCGAGGAATTTACGGACGCGCGAAATGAGATTTTCCTCCGCTATTATTTTTCCACCGGCGAGTGGCCAAACATGGATGACGAGAATCTCATGCGTGAGACGTATTTTCGTTTGTTTTTGACCCGGAAGCAGGAGGCGCTTGGAATTCGTGTCACGCCGGAAACGGTGGCGCAATTGGCGGCGCAAATGCTCAGGGCCGTCAACCAGGGCCAACCTGTTCCGCTGGATGCGTTCGTCAATCAAGTTTTGCGACCGCGCGGATTGACGGCGGAGGACTTCGCGCGTTTTGTCGCTCACGATCTCGGGATTCAGGAACTGGCGGCGACTGCGGGCATCAGCGGCGCATTTGTCACGCCACAGGACGCGAAGCGGCTCTACTTGCGGGAAAACACCGAGGTTGCCTCGAAAGCGGTGTTTTTTCTGGCGTCGAATTATCTGGCGCAAGTCAACGTGACACCTGAGGCCGTCGGCGAATTTTACACCAATCAGATGGCAGCTTACCGGTTGCCGGAACGCGCACAGGTCGCATTCGTGGAGTTCTCCTCTACAAATTTCATGGAAGAAGCGGCACTGGAAATCGAGCAGGACACAACCGTCATTGAGCGAATTGAAATGACCTACCAACGGCTAGGGGGAACAAATTTTTTCCGCGATGCCAACACCCCCGAGGAGGCGAAGGAGACCATTCGCAAGCAGATGATCAAAGACGTGGCCCTGGGCATGGCGCGAAGGAAGGCCTATGAATTCACGACCGAATTAGCCGGCATCGAACCGGTCAACGCCGAGAATCTCGGAGCGATGGCGGAAAAGAAGGGTCTTGCGGCCGTGATCAGCGAACCGTTTGATCGCAACTTTCCGCCGGATTCTCTGAAAGTGCGCTCCGATTTCGTGAGCCTCGCGTTTGGCCTTTCTGCGGAAGAACCCTTTGCAGGCCCGATAGTCGGCGAAGATTCTGCGTTTGTCATCGCGCTCCACAAACGTTTGCCGACCGAGATTCCATCGCTTGAAACGATTCAGTCGCAGGTGACCGACGATTACCGGATGTATCGCGCCATGTCGGCCGCGCGCCAGGCCGGCGGGAGCTTTGCGGCCTTGCTGGCGGCGGGCATTCCCAACGGCAGGACGTTCGACGCCATCTGCGAAGAGGCCGGCGTGGAACCCGTCCAATTACCGCCGCTGGCGTTGAGTACACGCTCGTTGCCAGAAGTTGAGCCGTTCGCAAACCTAAACCAGCTCAAGCAGGCTGCGTTCACCGCACAACCCGGAAAACCCGGTGAATTCTATCCCACAACCACGGGCGGCTTCGTGATGTTCGTCCAATCCAAGCTGCCGTTGAACGAAGCAAAGATGCAGTCCGAATTGCCCGCGTTTACGACCCGCGTGCGGCGTGCCCGCGAGAACGAGGCCTTCAACAACTGGTTCCAGCGCGAAGCCGAGCGCGGCCTGCGCAACGTCCCCGCGTTCCGGCAGCCGCCGCCCGGCACCATGCCCGCAAGCTGATTTCAGGCGCTCAATCCGTGCCGAAAACCGGCTAAACGCCTGCCGGGAAAGTCCGCTCGCCTGGCTGATGAGTGACGCAATCAAATTTTCCGCGACCGCCACAAAAGAGTTTTGGGAGATACCAGTCCTCTTTGAGGATGGAGATATGTTGGCCTTCCACAAACCCGCCGGGCTGCCTGTCAGCGCCGAACTCGCATCGCCGGACCAACCCAACCTCATATCGCTGGTCCACGAGTCCATCGAGACGAAAAAGCCGTGGACCATCGCGCGCAACCTGACGTATCTGACGAACCTCTTCAAACTGGACACCGAGTGCAGCGGTGTGTTGCTGCTCGCCAAATCGAAGCCTGCGCAGTCCGCGCTCGCCAATCAATTCGGCTCGGACAAGCCCGGCCTTGAATTCGTTGCGCTCGTTCAGGGTGAACCCGCCGAAGAATCATTCGCTGTGGACGCGAAGCTCGCGGCCCATCCAACGAACCCGGCGTGGACGAGGATTGATCCGCAGGCCGGCAAGAAATCACGGACACAATTTGAAGTGATCGAACGGTTTCGAGGCTGGTCGCTGCTCCGATGCGTCCCCGCCACGCTCCGTCCGCAACAGATTCGCGCGCACTTGAAGCACGCGCATTTTCCCGTCTGCGGCGATGCGCTTCACGGTGGGAAACCATTGTGGTTGTCGCGACTGAAGCGCGATTATCGTCTCAAGGAAGGCCGCACAGAGAGGCCGTTGATCTCCACCGTTGCGCTTCATGCGGAGCGATTGAGTTTCGCCCATCCATCCACCGCGCAAGACATCGTCATCACAGCTCCGTGGCCAAAGGACCTGAAGGTGGCGGTGAAGTATCTGCGTCAATACGCCGCGACCGGAGCGCCATCAACTGAGTGACGCGCTGCAAACCACCGCGTCATGCTTGTCAACCACCCACCCACTCCAGAACCGCCTTCTGCACGTGCAAGCGGTTCTCGGCTTCGGAGAAAATCGTGTCCGCGTTCGCCTCGAACGTGGCCTCGTCAATCTCCTTCCCGCGATACGCCGGAAGACAGTGCATCACAAGCGCGCCGGGCTTTGCGAGCTTCACCAACGATTGATTGATTTGGTAACCGCCCAGCGCCCGAATGCGATCCTCAGACTCCGCCTCCTTGCCCATCGAGACCCAGACATCCGTGTAAAGCACGTCAGCACCCGCCGCCGCAGCCGTGAGATCCTCGGTGATAATCACCTTCCCGCCCGCGCGTTTCAGCAGCGCGGCATCCGGTTGAAACGCCCGGGGCGCGGCAATGCGAACCTCCAAGTCCAGCTTTGCCGCCGCAAAAATCCACGAGTTTGCCACGTTACACGCGCCGTCCCCAACAAATGTGACGACCTTCCCCGCGATGCCGCCCAGCCGCTCTTCAATGGTGAGCACGTCCGCGAGAATCTGGCACGGATGTTCCTCGTCGGTCAGCGCATTGATGGTGGGGATGCCCGAGAACCGGGCGAATTCCTCCACATCGCTCTGCGCGAACGTGCGGAACACCGCCCCGTGCAGCATGCGTCCCATCACCCGCGCCGTGTCACGGATGGGTTCGCCGCGTCCCAGTTGAATGTCCGCTGCGCTCAGAAACCTCGGGCGACCGCCCAGTTCCGAAACGCCCACCTCGAACGAAACACGCGTGCGCGTGGAGGACTTAGAAAAGATCAACGCCCAGGTCTGCCCGGCGAGCGGTTGCGACGAATGCTGACCGCGTTCGCGTTTCAGAACCGCCCCCGCCGACAGGATTTGTCGCATGTCCGCGCCGGACAATTTCTCGATGCTTAAAAGATGTTTCACGATCTGGCTCCACTTGGATTGACACTCAAAGCCAGTCTCTTAACCGAATCGCGTTCGCGCGTCACGCTTGTTTCTTTGCCAGATCCACGGCAGGGCGCATATCAAAATTTGAGGGGGTAATTTTTGTGGGGGAGTGGTAGAAAGG
>DAOLDN010000024.1:0-15248 GCA_035327385.1 Verrucomicrobiota bacterium
GACATTCCCGAAAGGCGTCACCGTGAACACATTCCGCGTCACCGACCGCGCCGGAAACACGAACCTCTGTTCCTTCACCGTCACGGTGAACGACAACGAACCGCCCGGCCTGACGTGTCCTCCGGACATTGTGATCGCGACGTCTCCGGGCCAGCCCCACGCGCCGTCCTCGGGCATCGGCGTGGCAGGTGCCACGGATAATTGCGGCATCGCAACCGTCACCAACAACGCGCCGCCTCTCCTGCCCGTGGGAACGAACATCGTCACATGGACCGCCGTGGACGTCAGCGGCAACCAGACGACCTGCCAGCAAAAAGTGGTGGTGATACAGACGTGCAACGGCGATTTCGGAATGTTGCCGCTCGCCGACCAATACGCCTGCCCGTGCGGCGTGGTGGTGTTCAGCACCGTTGTCGGCGCGTTGGACCCGGTCTCGTTCCAATGGCTCTTCAACGGCCAGCCGATACCCGGCCAGACCAACCAGTCGTTGACGATCGGCAATCTCGACTCCACGGACGTGGGCCAATACACCGTCGTCGCGAGCACGGCGTGCAAATCCATCTCCAGCACCGCTTCGCTGTTGTTCCTGGCCGCGCCGTTGGGCAATCCGTTCAGCGTCTCCAACGCGGCTTCCATCAGCATTCCCGCAGTCGGCAATGCCACGCCGTATCCGTCGGTCATCAACGTCCAATGCGCCCCCGGCACGCTGACGAATCTGACGGTGACGCTTTCGGGTTTTTCACATTCGTGGCCCGATGACGTGGACATTTTGCTCATCGCTCCGGACGGTCGCGGCATCAAGTTGATGTCCGACGCAGGCGGAGGAGGCAGCGTCAACGGCTTGACGTTGACCTTCTCCAGTAGTGTCACCAACACGCTGCCGGATGAGGACTTCAATGGTCCGATGGTTTCCGGCACCTACCGTCCAACGGACTTCGAGCCGAACGACTTTGTGGCCGAGGCCACGGTGACGAATCTGGCCCAGTTCAACGGAATGGACCCGAACGGCGAGTGGTATCTGCTGGTGCGCGACGACACCAGCCCGGACGGAGGATTCATCCTCAACGGCTGGAGTCTGAACATTTCGTGGGACAGTTCGCGGGCGCAGTTGATGAATCCGCGCCGGCTGCCGGATGGACGATTCCAGGCCACGCTCGTTGGACAGGAAGACGTGGCGCTGGTGGTGGAAGCCTCCACAAACCTGACGACGTGGCTGCCGGTCAGCACCAACGTCATCACCGGCGGCGGCTCAACGACGTTCACCGACAACCAGATGCCTCCCCATCAGCGACGGTTCTATCGGGTGGTCAGTTGCCAATGATCGTTCGACGCAGTTCTCTGCCGGCTGAAGTTGGAGCTCAAGCTTCAGCTTGTCACGAGTCACAGTGCGCTCGCGTGGGCACGCTGAAGCGTGAACTCCAACGGACTGGCCGACACTCGCAGTCGGACCCCGTGCAGACGGGTAAATTGACTTGCGACGACTTGTGATGCGAAATTACAGTCACGACAGCAAAACAACCGCCGTACGGAACATTATGCAAACACACCGTTTTAATCCGCGCTCCGCGCGCCCCGCCTTCACGCTTATCGAACTGCTGGTGGTGATCGCCATCATCGCCATTCTCGCGGGAATGATCCTGGCCGGCATCATGACCGTGAAGGGTCGCGCCCTGACAGGAACGGCAAAGGTGGAGGCCATGGCGATTGTTTCCGCCATCAACGATTACATTGCCGCTTACGGCGTTCCGCCGGTGTCAAAGAGTGTTTGGGATTGTTCCAAGGCGCAGCAGGCCGCCAACAGCAACCCTGATTTCACTTACGGAACAACGTTGCCCGGTGGTGCGTTGCTCACTCCTGGTCTGCCCTCAATCGCCAGCTACGGCACTCCAAATTATCAGAATCACAACGCCGAAATCGTCGCCGTGCTCCGCAACGCCGCCCAGACCAACTCGCACAAGTCCATCGTCGAAGCGTTGAATCCAAAAAAAGTCCGCTACATGGATCCGCAGGTGGCTAACAACACAATCCTTCCCGGCGTGGGCACGGATGGCGTTTTCCGCGATCCGTGGGGCAATCCCTATATCATCAGCATAGATCTCAACATGGACGGGAAGGTCGTGGACGGTTATTACGCGCGATTGCTCCGCAGGCAAAGGGCCTTGGACCCGGAAATTCCGGGTTCTGTTCTGGTCTGGTCCATGGGCCCGGATGGCAAGGTGTTCAACGAAGCCCAGCTTCCATCGGGAATCACCGACTACAACGCCGTCATCAAATACGGCGAGAACAAGGACAACATCCTCAGTTGGGAAAAGTAGCCCGGTCCAACGCCAGCACGCTCCAACGCCCTGCGACGCCAGTCGCAAGGTTCTGTTTTTGACACTGCCCCGCGCGATTGCTACCGTGCGCCTCCCTTGAGCAGCAAGATGGACTACAAAGACACACTCAACCTGCCGCGCACCGACTTTCCCATGAAAGCCGACCTCGTGACGCGCGAGCCGGAACGTTCGAAGAAATGGGAAGCCGCCGGACTCTACCAGAAAATCCAGCAGGCCCGCGCCAATGCCCAGAAATTCGTGCTGCACGACGGCCCGCCCTTCGCCAACGGCGACGTTCACATCGGCACGGCGCTCAACAAAATCCTCAAGGACATCATCATCAAATACAAAACCCTGCGCGGTTTCAGCGCGCCCTACATTCCCGGCTGGGATTGTCACGGGCTGCCCATCGAATCCAAGGTCACACAGGAACTCCGCGCCAAGGGCGACACCAACGCCGACGCCGCCACGCTCCGCACCGCGTGCGAAGCTTACGCCCGCAAATACATTGACCTCCAGCGCACGCAATTCAAACGCCTCGGAGTGCTCGGCGACTGGGACAATCCGTATCTCACGCTCAACAAGGAATACGAGGCCGATGAACTGCGACTGTTCGCCAACATCGTTGAGCAGGGCTTCGTCTATCGCGGCAAGAAACCGGTTTACTGGAGCATCCCCTATCGCACCGCGCTCGCGGAGGCCGAAGTCGAATACAACGACCACGTCAGCCAGAGCATCTTTGTGAAGTTCCCGGTTGTCGGAAGTGAAAAGACAAGCGTCCTCATCTGGACAACCACGCCATGGACGCTGCCGGCGAATCTGGCCGTCGCCTTTAACAAGGATTTTCAATACACCAGTGTCACTGTCGGCGAGGAAACCTACATTCTGTTTCGGGGATTGCTTCCCGGTGTTGTGCAGAAATGCGGCTGGACCGAATACACGGAAGCCCCGATTGAAGTCGAGGAACTAGCCGCGCTCGAATACCGGCATCCGTTCTGCAATCGCACCGGCAAACTGTTCGCCGCCGAGTTTGTGACCAGCGACACAGGCACGGGCTTTGTTCATATCGCGCCCGGCCACGGTCAGGATGATTACAGTCTCGGACTCAAGGCCGGACTCCCGATCTATTCGCCGGTGGACGACGACGGAAAGTTCGTTCACACGGGTGATCTGCCAGTTGAACAACAGATGCCCGCCGAAATGCTCGGCAAATCCACTCTGGAAAAGCACGGCAAGAGCGACGCCAACGAAGCCGTGCTTCACGAACTGCGCGTGCGGCATGCGTTGTTGCACCAGGAAAATTATCACCACAGCTACCCGCATTGCTGGCGCAGCAAAACGCCGATCATCTTCCGCGCCATGGACCAGTGGTTCATCAAGATTGATCACGCGGCTGTCCCGCATCGCGGGATGAGTTCGCGGCAACCTGATTCCAGCCGCACTCTCACGAGCGCAGCCACCTTCCGTCAGCAAGCCCTCGCAGAAATTGACCGCGTGAACTGGATTCCAGATTGGGGCGTCAACCGCATCAAAGGCGCGGTTCAATCGCGCCCGGACTGGTGCATCAGCCGTCAACGTTCGTGGGGCGTGCCCATCCCGGCGTTCTACGATGCGAATGGAGAACCAATCCTCGACGCGCAAATCGTCCGCAACGTCGCCGATCTCATCGAACAACACGGCAGCAACGTGTGGTTCGCGAAATCCGCCGCCGAACTCTGGTCGCTGGTAAAACCGAAAGATTGGAAAGGCGCGGAAGCCACTGACAAATCCAAGGACACGCTCGACGTGTGGATTGATTCCGGTTCATCGTCGCGTTCAGTTCTGATGCGGCGTGCCGAACTGAATCACTCAACTCTCAACCCTCAACCCTCAACCAATTCCTGGCAGGCCGACATGTATCTCGAAGGCAGCGACCAGCATCGCGGCTGGTTCCAGTCGTCGTTGCTGCTCTCGCTCGCGGGCAACGGCGCTGCGCCGTTCAAGACCGTGTTGACGCACGGCTTCATGGTGGATGCCGACCGCGAAAAGATTTCCAAAAGCAAACAGGGCGGCTACGAAAAACCCCAGACCGCCGAGGCTTACGTGAAGAAATGGGGCGCGGACGTGGTGCGACTCTGGGTTGCGTCGCAGGACTTCCGCAACGACATCGTCGTCAGCGAGGAACGCGTCAACAAGGTCGGCGAGACGTATCGCGGCATCCGCAACGCGCTGCGCTATCAGCTCTCGAACTTGTACGATTTTGATCCGGCCAGACACACCATTCCGGATGAAAAGCTCACCGGTCTGGATCGCTGGATTCTGGGTGAGTTTTCAAAGCTCGAAAAGGACGTGTGCGACGCATTCGACAAATGCGAGTTTCATGTTGTTTACCAGAAAGTCAGCCAGTTCATCGCAGTTGAGCTTTCGGCGATCTATCACGATGTGATCAAGGACCGGATGTACACGGACGCGGCCAATTCGCCGCGCCGCCGTTCCACACAGACTGCGCTTCATCGGCTGGTCACAGGCCTTTGCCGGATGCTGTCGCCGGTTCTCGCGTTCACTGCGGACGAGGCTTGGGAATTTGTTCCGGGCAGGACTGCGGATTCGGTTCACGGCGCAACGTGGACGCCGGCTCATTTCATTCTTGCGGAGTCGGAGTCGGAGTCGTGGAAGAATCTTTTCACGATTCGCGAGGTGGCATTGCCAGAGTTGGAGAAGGCCCGTCAGTCAAAGCAGATCGGCAAGTCGCTTGAAGCAAAAGTAACGCTCAACGGAACCGGGCCGCTGGCCGTGGACGCAAAACTGCATCTTGATTCATTGCGTGAATTGCTGAATGTCTCGCAGGTTCAGCTTGCCGAGGAAGGCGGAGAAACCGTCTTCGCCGTGGTTTCAAAAGCCGACGGCCAGAAATGCGAGCGTTGCTGGCATTGGGAGACGGACGTCGGATCGAACTCGGAACATCCCACCTTGTGCCATCGCTGTGTCGAAGCGGTGAAGCAGTTCAATAAGTGATCGGAGCGCCGGTCTCCGACCCGGCTCGTTTCGAAAATGTTGTCAGCAACACGCCGGGTCGGAGGCCGGCGCTCCACTATCACGGTTCTGAAACTTTCACGCGGTAGTAACGCTCGTCGCGGACCGGCGTGTCCTTCACCGTCTTGAGCGCATTTGTGACGCTGAAGAATGGCGCGTTATCCGGGGAATCAAGCGGCGACCAAGCGACGGGCGGGACGATGTTGGTGGTGTATTCCACTTCAAAAGCACGGTTGGCGATCTGCGTGAATGTCACGAATACATCGCTTTCGGAGCGGGCGATGCCGATGGTCCAGAAGGCCGCACTATTCGTGGGGTCGGTTTCGGTCAGGTATTCGAGATAATTGGACGCGTTGTCCGTATCGGAATCCGCGGTCGCTGCGGCGTCCGGTGCGTTGGTCGAGCCGAAGTAATGCGTCTGCCAGTCGGCAAAGCTTTGGTAACCGGCCAGTCCGTTGGTGATCCACGCGGCAACGAGGTTGATGTTGTTTGTGTCGAGAACGCTTGTCGCGAGCGGCGGCATGTGGTTCAAGCCCAGTTCCGATATGCGGAGCCAGAGCGCGGAGTTGGTGAGCGAGCCGGGTTTGATGACGCGGTTTTCAGCATCGCCAAGTGTGTCCACCAGGCTGCCGTTGATGATGCCGGCGGACGCCGTGGGCGTGGTGATGCGCGCGTCCCACGATGCCTGGCCGCCGATGCCTTGATGGCATTGGACACAGTTGGCGGCGAGATAGGAACGAACCCGGTATTCGAGACTGACGGCGTCGTTGTTGGCGGGAGCGAGCGCACGCAGGGTGTGAGTGTTGGTGACAGGCGACGTGAAATAGCCTGCGTCGCTCAATGCCTGGAGTTGATTCGTGACATGGCCGCTGTAATCAAAGTCGCGGTTCAACTGAGCCGTGTTGAAGCCGAGCGCCCAGCCGCCCTGTTCGGTGTGGCATTTGAGACATTCCACGCGTCCGGGATAATGCCAGACCTGCGTCCGCAAAATGCCGCCGCCTTCATCAATCACAAATGTCTCGTTCGTTCCGAGATCCGGCACAAGGTAGGCATTGGTCAACGAGTCGCCCCAACGATACGTCACGCCATACATTCCGTTCTCGTTCTTGACGAGCAGGCGTGTTTCAAGGCGTTTGCGCGAGGCAGGCACGCCGTTCGTCAGTTCTAGTTCAAAATGTTTGATCCACACCGAGCCTGTGGGGAACGACCAGTTGTTGTCGCGGTCGAATGTGATCAACTGATTCGTGTCCGGCAGCGAGAACCAGCGTGTTTTGATGGCGTTGTCCGACCAGAACGGGACGTTCAAATCGTAATTCACAATGCCGGGCGCGACAGCGAGCGTGGCGAGATTGGTGAACACGCCGGTGTCGGCGAGCGTGGCGGGAATGGGCGCACCGACCGGTGAATTGGTGGCGGCCACAATGCGTTTGATGCGGCTGTTGGTGCCGAATTGCACGTCGCCGTAAAGGATGTCGCCATTCGACGGATCCACGCCGAATGTCGAAATGCCTGCGACAATAGGCACGCTGCCGTTGAGGTCGTCGCGGAACAGTTCCTCGAAGTACGTGACGTTCGTCCCGGTGTGGCGCAAGGCCCAGACGTTGCCCTGGCCGTATTCGCCATAGATGTAAGCGCCGTAAAGGTGGGGCAGTTTTTCGCCGACATAAACGTAGCCGCCGATGACGGAATACTTGTCGTTGGCGACGCCCTGGACGTATTCGTCGAGCGGCGGAGTGTTGGTGAACGTGGCAGGAAGTCCGCCCGCAGGCCAGTTGGTCATTCGTGCGTCCGAACCTTCAAACCAGTTCCAGCCATAGTTTCTGCCGCGCTCGATGATGTTGACTTCTTCCTTGGCCTGCTCGCCCACGTCACCGAGATATAGCGTGTTATCCAGGGGGCTGAAGGAGAAGCGGAACGGATTGCGAAGGCCGTTCGCCCAAATCTCGCTGCGCACCGAAGTGGCGGTGTAAAGCGCGCCGTTGTACCAGCCGTCCCACGAGCCGCCGAAATTCGTGTGGACATACGGATTGTCAATGGGGATGGAATAGTGCGCGATGCCATTGGTCTTTTGAACGGCGGGATGCGGATTGGGTTCGAGGTTTCCGGGTTTTTTGTCCACATCAATGCGCAGCAGGCAGGAGAAGAAATTGTTCGTGATCAACTGGCCGTTGCCCAGCACGCCGTTCTGAGACCCCTCGTCGCCGGTGGACAGATACAGATAACCATCTGCCGGCCCGAAATGCAGGTCGCCGCCGTTGTGATTGCTGAATCGGTCGTGTTGCGCCAGGAAGCGGACCTCGGAATTGGTCAGGCAACGGTTGGCGTTGGTCTCCGTGGTTTCGTAACGGGCCAGGACATCGAACCATTGGAAATTCGTTGGCGCAGTGTACCACACGAAGAACTGCCGGTTCGTGGCGTAGCCCGGATGAAACGCCATGCTCAACAGCCCCAACTCTTCCGCGAACGACGTGTCCGCTCCCGCCGCCACCTTGGCCCTCATGTCCATGAATACAGTCCGCGTCGGATTGGCCAGATTCGTGATGACGATGATGCGTCCGCGCTTTTCAGTGATGAACACCCGGTTGGTCTCGCCCGGCGGCGAAACGATGCAGGTGGGATTGGTGAATAGCAGGCTGCCGAAGGCGTTCGACCAGGTATAAACGGGCGACGGCGGTGTCAGCGGCATCTGCAACGTCGTGTTGGCCTCGCGCTCCAAAGGAGCGGCGCCGAGCATCGTGGCTGTAATGGGGAGGGATAGAAGAACGGCCAGACAGGCGGACGCACAGCGGGAATTCATGAGGGCGTAAATTGCCCTGATACCGGACGGATGTCAAAAAACCGTTTCACCTATTTCGAGAGCCGCTGTTTCACTTGCGGACGCATTGCCCGCCGGCGAGCAGCGATTCCAATTTCCGGCCGTATTCGACGAAGTTCAATCGAGTGGCGTTGTCGCTGGAAGGTTGGGCGGCTGCGTCGTGAAACACCGTCACCATGTGGGGTTCGATGCTGACGCCGGCACTGTAACCGCGTGCGGCGGCGTCTTTCAATGTCTCTCGCACAAAGCCATCGCCCTCTCCCGGCCAGTGATAATCGGCGTCCTTCGTCGCCGCGTTCCATTTCGCGTCCTTGATGTGGAGGTGAGCGACGTGGTCGCGGACGTGGGTCCAAAATTCCCACGAGTCCTGTCGCGGCCACGGTCTGGGTTTACTCCGGTCGGGATTGAAAACCGGGTTGGCAGTGTCGAACACCCATTTCAATCCGGGACATTTGTCCAGCAACTCCAGCGCGTGTTGCCAGCTCATGCCGCCGTAGTTCATGCAGTTCTCGTGGACGGGCTGCAATCCTTCATCGAGAAACATGTTCGTCACGTCGCGAACACGTTTGAAGACCTCGGTGGGAATCCTGAATTCATCATCGCCCGGCTTGAAGCTCATGATGCGGACAAACTTTGTGCCCGTGCGTTTCATGCGAGGGATGCAGCGTCTCACCTCGGCCAGTGTGACGTCGAACGGAGTCTCGATCGTCTTCGACCAGTTCATGATGGTAGAGCCGTAGCAATAGACGCCGATGCCCGCCGACTCCAACTGTTTCACGGCCTGGTCAAACGCCGCGTCCGGGATGTCGTGGAAATTGGCCTTCGCGTGGCCCGGCATCTCGACGGCGCGCATCTCGATGGAGGACCATCCAAGCTCGCGCGTGGCGGCGATCTGGGAATCCAGTTTTGCGCCCGCTTCATCGCCAATGCCGAGGAGTATCATGATTCTAAAGCAGGAGTTGGATGTCCGGGTCGGCGCGGGTTGCTAGAACTCCGATCCACGCACCACCGCCCAGCAACCGCGCACGGACGGAGCGTGCGGACGCAACGTCGGATCATCGCCAATCCAGCCCGGCTTGCCGGTCGCATTTACAAACGCCACGCCAGCCGGTTCGTGAAAGATGGCAAAGTCGCGGGAAAAGCGCGTCGAATCATCCGCGGCGTTGAGCACAACGCCGCCGCCGGAATGACTTTCCTCGCTGCGATTCCGGGCAAGGATGGACAGGACTTCTATTTGAAAAGCGGTGAGAGGCATCGGTGCAATTCTTGTGCGGACCACCAGGCCCGACTGTCGCCGTATTCCCGCAAATGTTCGATCACCAGCCGCACGTCTTCAAGATGGCCTATTCGCGCTTCGGGATGTCGAAACCAGAAACATTCCGGGTGACCGCGCACCAGCCTGGTGGCGCGCTCGATCAATTCCGGAAGTGCCGGTGCGGGCGGCGGGAAGTCATGCAGTTCATCGGGCGCGGCTGCCATGAAAACAAACTACGGAGTGCGCGATACCAGCGCAAGAGTGCGATGTCTTGTCAGACAGGGCAGACGCGTCAAAACCGCCCGGAACGCATCCTCGCGCAGGACGAGTGGAGAACCCGTTCTCAAAGGCCGCTCATCCGTGCGCTACTTGATTCCCGTTTTTAATTCAATCACGTCGTGCGGCGCGGCCTCGCGCATTCCGGCGGAACTGACGCGGATGTATCGGGCTTTCTGACGCAGTTGTTCGAGGTTCGCCGCTCCGAGATAGCCCATGCCGGATTGAATGCCGCCGATCAATTGCGCCAGCACGCGGTCCACCGAGCCGGTGGCTTCCTTGAGGGCTTCAATGCCCTCGGCAGCGACCTTGAGCGTGGGGTTGGAGGCGTGACCGTAGCGCGCGGCGGAACCGGCCTTCATCGCCGCAAGACTGCCCATGCCGCGATAATGTTTGTAAAGCTTGCCGCCGATCTCGACAACGTCGCCCGGCGATTCCGTGCATCCGGCAAAAATCCCGCCGCAAATCACGCCCTCCGCCAGTGTCAGCGCCTTGACGATGTCGCCGCTCTTGGTGATGCCGCCGTCGGCAAGGATGGTGACGCCCTTTTTCGCCGCCGCGCGGGAACAGACATAAAGAGCGGTGAACTGCGGTATGCCGACGCCCGCGACGACGCGCGTCGTGCAAATGCTGCCCGGTCCCTGGCCGACCTTGATGATGTTGGCGCCGCAACCAGCCAGGAATTCCACGCCCGCACCGCTGGTGACGTTGCCGGCCATGATGGGCAGTCTGGGAAACGCATCGCGAAGCATCTTCACCGTGTCGCCGACTCCGCGAGTATGACCATGCGCGGTGGACACGGCCACGACATCCACTCCGCGCTCCACCAATCCGCCGACGTGGCCGAGGATGCGGTCGCGGTCCAGTTCGCCGAAGGCGTTGCGGGTCGCCGAGACCGCAGCGCCGCAAACGAGCCGGAACTGCGCGTCGCGCGCGGGTTTGAACTGCGCCTTGCGTTCCTGCTGGATGCGCTCGACGTCGTTCATCGTGAACAGGCCGTGCAAATGGTCTTCGTCGTCCACCACGAGCAACTTGTGGATGCCGGGACGTTGGGTGAAAAACTTGTCAGCGCGGGCGATGGGGTCCTTGCCCAGTTCCTTTTTATTGATGGTCTGCACCTGCGCCCGGAGCGTCATGGCCTCGGCGATTTTGCGTTTGGAATAACGCGGCTTGACGACGTGGCTGGAGAGCAGGCCGACGAGAATTCCCTTGTCGTCAACGACGGGGAAGGTGCTGAAACCGAATTTCCGTTCCTCGATCAACGCCAGCACGTCGCTGATGAATTGATCGGGAGCGACCTTGATGGGATCGGGGATCATGCCAGGCACGTGATATTTCACGCGGCTGACCTCCGAGAGTTGCTGGCGTTCGGGCATGTTGTAGTGGATGAGTCCGAGTCCGCCGTTGAGCGCCATGGCCGTGGCCATGCGGGATTCTGTGACGGTGTCCATGTCCGACGAAACGACCGGGATGTTCAACTGAAGCCCATCGGCAAGCACTGTGTCCAGTTGTGTGTCGCGTGGCAGCACTTCCGAGTAAAGCGTGGCCAGCGTGGCGTCGTCGTAGGTGAGGGCGGTTTTGCCGTGGGCGGTGAAAAACTCATCCGCCGGGAGATAAAATTGAGAATCCAGATTCGACCGAGTTGCCATGTCGGAGGATGCAAAACGGGGCGTGTAACTGGCAAGAGCAAAGCTCACAGCGCTGCGGCCTGCATTTGATTTGCGGCGATGAGTGGACACCGTTAGAGTCTCGACCATGAACTGGCTCGTCTTTGCATTGATGACGGTTGTTTCGTGGGGCGTCTACGGGGTTTTCCTTCACACCGGTCAATTGGGCATGAAAGATCCGGTGAACGGACGCTACAAGGCGTTTCTCTTCGTGGGCATCGCGTATTTTCTCACCGCCGTGCTCGCGCCGCTGTTGACGTTGCTTCTGCGCGGCGCGGACTGGAATTACCCGAAAAGCGGCATGGGCTGGTCGCTGCTGGCGGGCACAGTCGGGGCGATTGGCGCATTTGGCGTGCTGCTCGCCTTCGGCGCAAAAGGCACGCCTGCGGTGGTGATGGCCATCGTGTTTGCGGGAGCGCCCATCGTGAATGCCATCGTCTCGCTCCTGAACCATCCTCCACAGGGCGGTTGGGGCGCGATCAAACCGCAATTCTATCTTGGCATCGTGCTCGCGGCGCTGGGCGGCTGTCTGGTCACGTATTACAAGCCCGCGCCCGCACCGGCGAAACCGCAGGCGGCTGTCACCCAATTCAACGCTGAAACCACAAAGCAGCAGTGATGAAATCCGAGATCCGAAGTCCGAAATCCGAAGGAAATCCGAATTCTCAAATCCGAATCATCGGTCCGTCGGCCTGCAATTCGGGCTTCGACATTCGAATTTCTTTCGGATTTCGGACTTCGGATTTCGGATGTTAACGCCGATGTCCACGAAGCATCCAACCCGCGCCGCGATCGAGTCCATTCAACTGGAGCAACTGCGTTCGTTGCTGGCGGAACTGTTTCCCGCGAACAAGTTTTACACACGCAAACTCACGGATGTCGGTGTCACGTTCGACGTGGCGTCGTTGGAGGATTTTTCCGCGCGGTTTCCGTTCACCACGAAGTCGGAACTGGTGGAGGATCAACTGCGCCATGCGCCGTTCGGAACGAACCTGACGTATCCGCTGAACCGTTACACGCGCTTCCATCAGACCAGCGGAACGACGGGCGCTCCGTTGCGCTGGCTGGACACTCCGGAAAGCTGGGACTGGATGCTGGAAAGCTGGATGAAGATTTTTCGTGAAGCCGGTGTGCGGGCGGACGACCGGGTGTATTTCGCGTTTTCATTCGGGCCGTTCCTGGGGTTTTGGACGGCTTTCGAGTCGGCG
The DNA here is from genome assembly GCA_035327385.1 of Verrucomicrobiota bacterium. Lineage (GTDB taxonomy): Bacteria > Verrucomicrobiota > Verrucomicrobiia > Limisphaerales > JADLHS01 > DAOLDN01. The sequence goes on from DAOLDN010000024.1 coordinate 12,549, forward strand.
GCGAGGCTGGGTTGTTTGTGCATTCCCGGCGGCGGACTGAGCAGCGCGGCGCGGCTGCGTGCGATGCTTGACAACAACGCCACCGTGCTGTGTTGCACGCCCACGTATGCCCTGCGCATGGCCGAGGTGGCGCGGCAGGAGAAAATAGACCTCAGCGCCGGAAGCGTGAAACGCATCATTGTTGCCGGAGAACCGGGCGGCAGCGTGCCCGCAACAAAGGCGCGATTGCATTCGCTCTGGCCCGGAGCGCAGGTTTTCGATCATCACGGACTGACTGAAACCGGTCCGGTTTCCTACGAATGTCCCGCGCGGCCCGGCGTGTTGCATGTGATCGAAACGGCGTATTACGCGGAGGTGATTGATCCGGCGAACGGCCGACCAGTATCGCGGGGCAGCGCCGGCGAACTGGTGTTGACGACGCTGGGCCGTGTCGGCTCGCCGCTGCTGCGGTATCGGACTGGCGATCTGGTGAAACCTGATTTTAACTCGCCCACCCCCGACCCCACCCAGGAGGGGAACTGTAATCCCGCCTGCAAATGCGGACGGCACGACCTCGCGCTGGAAGGTGGAATCCTCGGTCGCGTGGACGACATGATCATCGTGCGCGGCGTGAACATCTATCCGGCGGCGGTGGAGGAAATAGTCCGTTCCAGCCGTGGTGTCGTCGAATATCGCGCGTGTGTCAGCAACAACGGTCAAATGACCGAGTTGCGAATCGAAATTGAAACGGCGACCGACTGCGCGGATTCGCGGGCCGTCGCGGTCAGGTTGGAGAAACGATTTTATGACGCGCTCTCATTGCGCGTGCCGGTCACAGTGGTCGCGCCGGGCGCGCTGCCGAGGTTTGAGATGAAGGCGCACCGATGGGTGAAAGACTAGCGCCGCGCAAGCCTCCCCGAACCTCGCTGAAATACTTCTGAAATCCTCACCAATCATCATCCCTCACAACGGTGGCACGCAAACGAACGTCATCGGCAACGCCATCACCATCAAGATTCACGGTCGCGACACGGGCGGCGTGTTTTCGTTGATCGAATCGGTGGACAAGCCCCACGAGGGGCCGCCACCGCACGTCCATCATCGGGAGGATGAAACTTTCCACGTGCTGGAGGGCGAGTATGAATTCATTTGCGGAGGACAACAGCACAGCGTCTCGAAAGGAGCGACGATTTTCGCGCCGCGCGATGTTCCCCACAACTACAAGTGCGTCAGCCAGACCGGAGGCCGGCTGCTGGTGATGATTTCACCGGCCGGCTTTGAGGTTTTTTTTGAGGAGGTCAGTGGAATGACCGACGTGGGGCGCGTCGTGGAGATCGCCGGTCGTTACGGGGCGGAATTCGTCTGATCCCTCGCGTCAATCGCCTGACGCGACAACTTTCCCGTAACCCGGCAACGGTTTGCCGTTCTCGTCCAGTTTTCCGCATGCCCACAACAACCCGCGCGTTGTCAGGTCCAGAAAAACGTCGTCGCGCATGGTGTCGTTGCGGTGGCCGAGGGTCGTGGCGAAAACGCGCGCGTTGCCGCGGGTGTTGAGCCAGACGCAGACCTGTTCGGGTTCGGTGGCGCTGACGCCCGTCGCCAGCGGCACAACGCCCGGCCAGGTTTCCAGGATTTGATAGAGTTCATCGGGGAAATTGCTCCAGCGCGCGGGAAAACCTTTCATCACCGGATGTTCCGGCCGGGCGCTGACGACTTCAAACGCGTGTTGTTTGCCGTGTTTGACGGAGCGAACGCCGAGCAGTTCGCGCCATTCGTCGGAGGGCGCATTGCGATAGCTGTGGATGGTGCAATGCAGCATCACCGCAGCCACGCCGTTGGTGTGGGCGCGGACGATGTTCTCCACAATCGCGACGTTCGTGACGAAGCCAAAACATTCGTTGTGCAACACCACGTCGTAGCCGCCGGCCCAGGCCGTGTTGGTGTAGATGCTGACGACGTGCTCGCGGTTGGTGCCTTCGTGGACGATGGTCCACTCGACGTTGGCTCGTGCGCTGATGCCTTCGGTGAGGATTCTTTTCTGTTGCTCGTAATCGTGGCAGCAACCGCCCGTGACCAGCAACGCGCGCAACGGTGCGTTGGTGGCGGCACCGTCCGCAAACGCCGGTTGAGCGCAAATCCACAGGACGACTGCGGCGATCTGGAGAAGTTTCGACACGCGGCCTCCATCACAGGCTGTTGAGCACGTCAATCATCTGGCGCAACCGTCCGTAATCGCGGCGGTTGAACTCGAAGGCGATCCGCGCCAGTTGCAGGTGATTTTCATCCTCGCGTTCTTCAGGCGTTGGTTCGATGACGCGGATGGGCGCGCCCATGTTGATGTCGCCGAAGTCCTCGTTCAGGGCCTCGATGGCCGTGGGTGAGGGCGCGTGCTTGAGGCGGATGATGAACAGGTCGCGCACGAACCGGCTCGAATGGAAATTGCGATAGAAGCGCGTGATGACCTTCGAGGCTTCCTCGATGTCGTCCGTGATATGGTAAAGGTGCAGGTCGTCCGGAGAGATCAATTGGTCGCGCAACAGGTGTTCGCGGACGTGTTTGTCCCACGTTTTCCAGTACGTTCCGCCCGGACGGTCAATGAGCACCAGCGGCATGAGCTGGCTCTTGCCGGTCTGCATGAGGGTCAGGGCCTCGTAGCCTTCGTCCATCGTTCCAAACCCCCCGGGGAACAGCGCGATGGCGTCCGAGTGGCGGATGAAGATG
>DAOLDN010000025.1:0-15067 GCA_035327385.1 Verrucomicrobiota bacterium
CGGCCGTGGCGGTGTTGATGTCAATCGGCGCGCCTGGAGCGGCGGCGGACGCGACGTTGTTTGTGGAGGCTTCGCGGGCGAACCGCGTTTCGTTCCACACGCCGAGCTTCTTTTCGCGCGCGGTCAGTTCGAGGTTCTTGAGTTTGTTGATGAACGTGGCGGAGCGCGGGCCGTCCGGCCAGTTGGCGCGCAGGCCGTAGATTCGGGCCAGCCCGTTGGCCACCAGTTCCTCGGCGAGATTTTCATCACCGATCAGCACAATCGCATAAAAGCGCGCAAGGCTGCTCCGGCCCATGGCGTTTTGCCAGCGGGTGACGATGGTGAAATTCGTCCCGGAAAGTTTGTTTCTCGTGAATGTGGCCGCGATTGTTCCCACCCTTGGTATTGCATCCGTTGGCAGGCCGAAATAAGCCGACTGGTCCTTGATGCGTTCTTTGAGCGAGGCGTCCGTCTCGGGCGTGTCCACGAAGTAAAGCCGGAAGATGTATTCGCGACCGTTGTGCTCGACGTGGAAACTGTCGCCGTCCACGACGGCATTGGTCAGGAGTCTGCAACCTTCGAGCGTCTCCCACTGGGTTGCCGATTTGTCTTCGGATACCGGTTGTTGGGCGCGGGCTGCGGCGAACAGCCAGAGCGCCATGGTAGCGACCAGCAAGGTGCCCGACCGGGATGAGCGAGGCCGACCTGGAAACTTAGCGCAAAAGAGTCGCACGTCAGCAGTATGACGTGCGACCGCGATTTTGCAGCATCAAATTGTCGCCGGGTTCAGCTTTTGAAGAAGTCCTTGATGACTTCCACGACGCGAAGGATTTGCGTGTCCGTCAATTCAGGATAGATCGGGAGGCTGAGGCATTGTTCGGCGGCCTTTTCAGCGACTGGGAAGTCGCCTTTCTTGTAACCGAGCGACGCATAGCATTTTTGCAGGTGCAACGGAAGCGGGTAATGCAGGGCGCAGCCGACGCCGTTGGCTTCGAGATGTTTTTTCAGGTCGTCGCGTTTGGGATGACGCACGACATAGAGATGCCAGACGCTTTCGGCCCAGTCCGCCTGATGGGGCAGTTGCAGCGGCGTGTCCTTGAGCAGTTCGGCGTAGCGCTTTGCCACGCGTTGACGGTTGGCGGTCCAGTCGTTGAGATGTTTGAGCTTCACGCCCAGCACCGCGCCCTGGATGCCTTCCATGCGGTAGTTGAAACCGACCTCGTCGTGATAGTAGCGGACGGTCGAGCCGTGTTCGCGCAAGGACCGGGCGCGTTTGTCGAACGCGGCATTGTTCGTCACCAACGCTCCGCCTTCGCCGCAGGCACCGAGGTTTTTGCCGGGATAAAAACTGAAGCAGGAAATCTCGCCGAATGTGCCGATGGTTTTGCCTTTGTATTTCGCGCCGTGCGCCTGCGCCGCGTCTTCGACGAGCGGCAGGTTGTGCTTTTTGCAGATGGCGCGGATGGGATCAATGTCGAAGGGATGGCCGTAAAGATGCACCGGCATGACGACCTTGGTGCGGGGCGTGATGGCTTTTTCGATTTGTTTCGGGTCAAGGTTGAACGTGGCGTCGTCAATGTCCACGTAAACCGGCTTTGCGCTGACGTAGGAAATCGCCCAGCTCGTGGCGACGAACGTCATGGGCGTGGTGATAACCTCATCGTCGCGTCCCACGTTGAGCAGCATGAGGGCGACATGAAGCGCGGAGGTGCCACTGTTGAAGCCCACGCAATGTTGCGCTCCGCAGTAAGCCGCAAAATCCTTCTCGAATTGCACGGTGTCCGGCCCGAGACAGAAGCTGGTGTTGTCAATGGTCTTGGCGATGACCGCGTCAATGTCCTTGCGCAACGCGCGCAGTTGAGCGGGGAGGTCGAGGTAAGGGACTTTATCAGGCATGTGATTGTGATTTCTTGTTCAAAGCGTATTGAGCATTACCAAAGTAACTGGCGCGGAACAACTTTTTACCGGTATCGAAATTTGCTGTCGAATTAAGTCATTCGTAGTTACGGGTCTTCACCGCGTTCAGTTCGTCCGAACTGTTCGGAACGCAATTCGTTTGCCGACCTTAAAAATAAATTCACTTATCGCTGAAGGTGGTTTGCCGTCACAGTCGGCTTGGCGGGAAGCGGTTCTGCTGACACAAGGGACTGATGAGGCGCGCACGATGGCCTGCAATGAGGCACCGACCCCGGTTTTGGTTCATGGTTTGCTTTCTTCCAAGACAGTTTTTGTCAGTCGCATGAATGAAATTTGTACAACTTCCTCGGTAGCAATCACGGCTAACGACAGTTCAAAACCAAAAATGGAAGGCGCTCATGAAGCAGGCTGTCATCCGCATTCCCCCCGCTTTGATTATAAGCCTGCAGGCAAGAAAAGCCTGGTTGCGGCCTACAAAGCGCGAATCGGGATATCCATCGCGATTGTGATTGTTATCACCGTTCTGGCAACCGGCATCTTCAGTTTGTTTGATAATTCCAGGAAAATCATAAACCATTCTACATTAGCCCTGTCAGTGGTATGTCTGGGGCTGTACGGCTATGGACTGCGCAGAAAACGTTTGGAGCAGACCGAAGCCGATGTGTTGCGGTTCTATCGAAATCCGCGTTATTGGGCTGTCGTCTTCTCAATCGCCACCAGCGTGACTTACGCCATCACTGTTGGAACAGAAAAATCCCGATCAGCGCGAGCCGAAGTTGTCTTGGCGCCGGACACTCCCTTGGCACCCAGTCCAAAACCGATACACACGGAACACGAAATCGTCACCGAACCCGAATTCCCGCCCATCGAAGTGACGGGGGTCATGCTAAACGGGAGGACTTCATCCGCAATCATCAACCGGATGAACGTCCGGGTCGGCGAAACCGTGTCTGGTCTCAGGGTTGTGGACATTTCCCCGGATCACGTGGTCGTCGAAACAAACGGGTTTCAAAAAGTGATCCATATCACGGTCGCGGGCGTGTCGCCGGACGTGCTCCAAAAGAACGTAAAAAGGAAACGTTGACGCTGCGGCATTCCGGCCATACTTAATCCGGATTGTCCTTGAGCCACTCGGTGAGCTTTTGCTCCCATTTCCACCAATCCTCTCCGTAATCCTCGTCGAGATACAACTCCAGCACGTTCCGGGCTTCTGACGCTTCTGGATGTTGTGGATTGCGGGCAATGTCCAGCATCCGAGGCAGCTTCACCGAGTTGGGTCTGTTGAGCAGGTCGCTGAACAATTCGTCCAGCACCTCCACGGGTGTGGCAGCGTTCGTCAAATACCGAGCGATGCCCGAATAGTGCGGATCCGAGGTCAGATTCACAATGTGCTTTGCGGTTTCCACCTGCGCTGAGGAGGGCAACGACGGAAGTAGATCAAGGAGTTTTCCGGCTTTTGCATCGTCATCGGTTTCTTCTCCCGCCGCCAAAATGTCGTCCACTTTCCGCTCCCAATCGGTGGCGGCATCGGCTGTGACCGCAGATGATGCGGGTTCGACAGAAGTTTCCACAGTCTCTTGCGGTATTGACTCGGTTGAGGTTGCTGTTGGCGGGGAAACGGACGGCGGACGGCGTGATTGCATGTTGCCGTTTAGCTCGGAATAGTGTGAGTCTTCACTGGCTACACCCTTGTCATCCGACGAACCTGGCCTGGTCAATAGAAACAGCGAGATCGCCGCCAACACAATGGCTGCGACCACCATAATCCTCTTTCCGATCGAACTCATGTTCACTGTCAGGACTGCGCGAACCCGGTCAGGTTTTGGGACATTGCACGAATGTGCAAGGCCCAACCGAAGCTCAGACTGCACCGTTCATGTGAATCCGCATGATTCGGGCCAGACAATTTCCCGTCGCAGCCGTCGAGCACGTCGCCGAATGATTTCGGACGCGCAGGTGCGCTTCATACGGCATTTACGTGTTCCGAAGGCCAGGTCGGGATCAAGGGAGTCGAGCCTGGTCTCAGACGCCCACGCCACCAAGGACGACAACGCGAACCTGAAGAAGCCACAAACCGCTAATCTGTAATTTTGAAACTGATATGAAATTCTTCACCTCAAGAGAACCGAGCCGGGCGCTCGCTCGCCGCAGTGCTGCCACATGCGACTTAATTTCACTCTGTTAGTCGCCATGAAATCAAAGCCACCTTCAGAGTCCTTTCAATATCACACGCCAAAGATGCCTCACATTTGCTCCAACACTTCGATGCCGAGACATTCCAATCCTTGCTTCAACACGCGCGCAGTCACGTCGCACAGCAGCAATCGCGTCGCGCGGATTTCTCCCTCGGACTTGAGCACGGGGCAGTTTTCAAAGAACCGCATAAAATGCCCCGCCAGTTCGTAAAGATAGTTGCAGAGAAAATTCGGCCGATGCTCGTCGGTCACGGCGTCGAGCGTCAGACCGAAGTTCAACAAATGCTTTGCCAGCGCAATCTCCTCCGGCGCGGACAGGTTGAGCGTTGCGACTTGCGTGTTGGACGTTGAAATCCCCTCGCCGCCTTTGCGGAAAATGCTGCGGATGCGCGCGTAGGCATATTGAAGATACGGCGCCGTGTTGCCCTGCAACGCCAGCATCTTGTCCCAACTGAAAACGTAATCGCTCTGCCGGTTGGGCAGCAGGTCGGCGTATTTCACGGCGCCGATGCCGACAACACGCGCGATTTCCTTGCGCTGCGATTCCGGCGCGTCCGGATTCTTTTCTGAAACCGCCTTCAACGCGCGCTCCTCGGCTTCGTCCAGCAGATCGGCCAGTTTCACGGTGTCGCCACTGCGGGTTTTGAACGGCTTTCCATCCTCTCCAAGAATCGAACCGAACCAGACATGCGAGAGTTTTGTCTTCGATTCGCCATGCCATTTGCGGAACGCGGTGAACACCTGCTGGAAATGCAGTTGCTGGCGGCCATCCGTGACATACACGATCTCGTCCGGATGCCAGGTCGCCAGACGATGCGCCAGCGTCGCAAGATCGGTGGTCGTGTAATTGAATCCGCCATCGCTCTTGCGCACGAGCGCCGGATGCGCCTTCAACTGCGGAATGTCGTCGAAGAAAATCGCGATCGCACCTTCGCTTTCACGCGCGATGCCTTTGGCGATGAGATCATCCACCAACGGCTTCAACTTCGGATTGTAGAAACTTTCACCGAGCGTTTCGTCAAACTTCACTCCGAGCCGCCCGTAGATCGTGTCGAACTGCACCTGCGAAAGCCGGATCATTTCATGCCAGATGCCGAGATTCTCCGCGTCGCCACCCTGCAATTTCACAAGTTCCTGTTTCGCCTGTTCCAAAACCTGTTCGTCGGCTTTGCACCGTTCGTTGATCGTTTTGTAGATGCGCTCCAGTTCGGCGATGGCGTCGCGGTCGAGCGCTGCCTTGTCGAGCAACGTCTTCCAGCCGAGCAACAGCATGCCGAATTGCGTGCCCCAGTCGCCAATGTGGTTGTCCGCGACGACGCGATGACCCATGAGCCGCAGCGTGCGCGAAAGGCAGTCGCCGAGGATGGTCGAGCGGATGTGGCCGACGTGCATCGGTTTGGCGACATTGGGCGAACTGAAATCAATCACCACGGTCCGCGGCTGCGAAGCCTTCTCGAAGAACAAATGCTCGCCGTTCGCTGCACCCTGTAACGTGCCGGCCACGGCGGCGGAGTTGAGTCGAAAATTCAAAAAACCCGCGCCGGCTATCTCCACTTTCTCGCACCACTGGGAGACATCGAGTCCGGCGACGACATCCGTCGCAAGCTGCCGGGGATTTGATTTGCGGGCCTTGGCCAGCGACATCAGCGCGTTGCACTGGTAATCGCCGAATTTCGGGTCGGGACAGGGCCGCACCAGCACGGAGGAGACGTCGGCGTCCGGCAGAACGGAACGCAGTGCGTCCTGGAGGCGGAGTTCGATTTGTTTATGCGGCAGCACGGGCGTTAAGCGTTACATCGTTACTTCGTTGCAATGGGTGGGAGTGTAGGGAGACGACGGACCGTTGTAACGATTTAACGTTTCAACGCTGTAACGGCCCGCGGTTACTTTTTCCCGTGCTCCTTGATGGACGCCATCATGGCCGCGGCGTCGGGAGCTTGTTCCAGCGCCTGCCGGAAATCCGCCTTGTGAAGAAGTTTTGCGATGTTGGCCAGCGTGTGGAGATGTTTCTGGAACTGGCCTTGCGGAACGAGGAACAGCATCACAAGCGTCACAGGCTGGTTGTCCAGCGCGTCGAAGTTGACGCCTTTCTTGGAACGGCCCAGCGCGCCGACGACTTCCGTGATCAAATCCGTGGACGCGTGCGGAATGCCGATGCCGAAGCCGATGCCGGTGCTCATCGAATTCTCGCGTTTGCGGACGACGGCGGTGATGGCGTCACGGTTCTCGGCCTTGATCTTTCCGGTGGCGACAAGGTTGGCGATCAATTCATCAATGGCTTCCCATCGGTTTGACGCCTGCAAATCCGTGAGGATTTGGTCTTTGGTCAGAATGTCAGCAAATTCCATACGCTGATGCGGTGGTCATTTGGCCTTAAACGGTCGGTCATTTCAAGGCTGAATTCTTCTGAAGCGGAAAAGTTGAACGCCACTGCGGCGCACTGCTTCGTTTCTGCCTTCAAAAGTAACCCGGCTCGTTGCCGGATTTCCACTTGATGTTGCAGCCGAGACTCGCCTTTTGCGCGGTGGAAACGGTCTTGCCAGCAAGCACGGCATCCAGCGCCGCGCGCAAATCTTTTCCAGTGACGGGAATCCCGTTTCCAGGACGGCTGTCGTCAAACTGTCCCCGATAAATGAGCTTTCGATCCTTGTCGAACAGGAAAAAATCCGGCGTGCAGGCCGCGCGATACGCTTTGGCGACGGACTGCGATTCGTCGTAGAGATACGGGAAAATGTAACCGGCGGCCTTCGCCTCGTCTTTCATTCTGGCCGGACTGTCCTCGGGATGATTCGCAACGTCGTTGGAGCTGATGGCCACGATGGCTGCGCCGCGCGGAATGTAGTCGCGGCCCAGTTGCGCCAGGCCGTCGCGGATGTGTTTCACGAACGGACAATGATTGCAGATGAACATCACCAGCAGTGCTGGCTTGCCGTTGAAGTCCGCGGGGGAAACCAGTTTCCCGTCGGTGTCCGGCAGTTTGAAATCGGGTGCTGCCGTGCCGAGCGGCAACATCGTGGATTCGGTTCTCGCCATGACTGAACTCTGAGATTCGACGGTGGAGTTGTCGAGTGCAATTCTCCTGAGACATGGATGCACTGAAGGATGCAGTTGTCAGCGGCGGAGGAAGATGATTGAATCGCCGCATGGATATTTTTCTTCAAGCGGCCATCGAGGAGGCAAAGAAGGGTCTTGCGGCGGGCGGAATCCCCATCGGTTCGGTGCTCGTGCTCGACGGCAAAATCATCGGACGCGGCCACAACCAGCGCGTACAGCACGGCAGCGTCATTCACCATGCCGAGATGAACTGTCTGGAAAATGCCGGGCGACAAAAGGCGTCGGTCTATGCGCGTTGCACGCTTTATTCCACTCTTTCGCCCTGTCCGATGTGCAGTGGCGCGGCGTTGCTCTACAAGATTCCGCACATCATCGTCGGCGAAAACGTCACCTTTCAGGGGCCGGAGGAATACGTCCGTTCACAGGGAGTGAAGGTGGAAATCCTCAACGATCCGACGTGCATCCAGCTCATGCGCGATTTCATCAAGGCCAGGCCGGAATTGTGGAATGAAGATATCGGGGTGTGACCCGCACAATCACGCAGCTTCCGCGTCCTGTTTGCGCCGGACGATCGGCTTTCCCTCACCCAGCACCACGCCGCGTGTGACTTTCACGTGAATGATGTCCCCGCTTTCGGGCACGTCGAACATCACGTCGAGCATCAGTTTTTCGATCAAACTGCGCATGGCGCGGACACCGGTCCCCTTTTTGATGGCCTGACCTGCCAGTTCGCGCAAGGCGTCGGGTGTGAACTCCAGTTCCACGCCTTCCATGGCCAGCAGTTTTGCGAACTGCTTCGTCAGCGCGTTGCGCGTCTCCGTGAGGACCGACACCAACTGGCTTTCACTCAGTTCCGCCAGCGTTGTGACAACCGGCAGCCGGCCCACAAATTCGGGAATGAAACCGTAGTTGAGCAAATCCTCCGGTTCGACGTGCTGGAGAATCTCATCGCGAGCGATGGCTTCCACCCGCTGCACTCCAGACACGCCGCCGAAGCCCATGACGTGACGGCCCAGACGCCGCTGGATGATCTTCTCCAATCCCACGAACGCGCCGCCGCAGATGAAAAGGATGTTCGTGGTGTCCACGCGGATGTATTCCTGCTGCGGGTGCTTGCGACCGCCCTGCGGCGGGACGGCACAAATCGTTCCTTCCAAAATTTTCAACAGCGCCTGCTGGACGCCCTCACCCGAAACATCGCGCGTGATGGAAACGTTCTCGGTCTTGCGGGCGATCTTGTCTATCTCGTCAATATAGACAATGCCCCGTTGCGCGCGCTTCACGTCGTAATCCGCGCTTTGCAGCAGCCGCAGCACGATGTTCTCCACGTCTTCGCCGACGTAGCCGGCTTCAGTGAGCGTCGTGGCATCGGCGATGGCGAACGGGACATCCAGAATCCGGGCCAGCGTTCGCGCCAGCAACGTCTTGCCCGAACCGGTCGGGCCAATCATGAGAATGTTGCTCTTTTCGATCTCGACATCGGCATGCGGCGAAGCCGGTTTCGGCTGTGCTGTTTGAACTTCCTTGTCGGCCGGCTGTGCCGCGTGTTCCTGAATCCGTTTGTAATGATTGTGGACCGCGACAGCGAGCGTCTTTTTGGCCTGATCCTGGCCGATGCAGTAGGCATCGAGCTGGCGTTTCAGTTCGGCGGGTTTTGGGACGACCGTCTTCGGGCGATGCTTGCGTTGCTGCAATTCCAGTTCCCGGTCGAGGACGTTTTTGCAGAGGATGATGCAGTTGTCGCAGATGTAAACGCCCGGACCGGCGATGAGCTTGCGCACTTCCGCGTGCGATTTGCCGCAGAAACTGCACATCGTGATGTTGGTTGGACGGGCCATCGGGATTTAAGATTTATGATTTGCGATTTGACGGCCCCGCTCGTGTCATGGAAACGCGCCGGCCCGGTCAGCTTTTCTCAGGGACGATTTCCTTTCGCGATTGCACGACCTGGTCCACCAATCCGTAATTCTTTGCTTCGTCCGCCGACATGAAATTGTCGCGGTCGGTGTCCTTGGCGATGGACTCCATGGAGCGCCCGCAATGTTTTGCGAGGATTTCGTTCAAGCGATCCTTGAGGCGCAGGATTTCCTTGGCCTGGATGCTGATGTCCGTGGCCTGGCCCTGAACGCCGCCCCACGGCTGGTGGATCATGATGCGCGCGTTGGGAAGCGCGAAACGCTTGCCCTTGGCGCCCGCCGCCAGCAACACTGCGCCCATGCTGGCTGCCTGGCCGATGCAATAGGTCTTCACGTCACACGTCAGGAACTGGATCGTGTCGTAGATGGCCAGTCCCGCCGTCACGCTGCCGCCGGGAGAATTGATGTAGAGATCAATGTCCTTCTTGGGGTCGGCCATCTGGAGGAAGAGCAGTTGCGCGATGATGATGTTGGACACGGTGTCGTCCACCGGCGTGCCGAGGAATATGATGCGGTCCACCAGCAGCCGGGAATAGATGTCCCAACTGCGTTCGCCGCGGCCGGTTTGCTCGACCACGATGGGGACTAGGAAATTTTTCGGATTCGATTCACTGTTCATTCTTGAGGCGCAACGTAGCGGAGCGCCGCAACAGCGTCAAGCGATGCGCTCGCAACGGCCGGAATTGTCCGTGCGTCGCAGTCGCTTCGGCGATAGCCTGCGCGCATGAACTTCTCCATTGAACATCTCGGTCTGCCGGCCACGGACCCGGCAGCATTGCAGGATTGGTACGTCAACACGTTCGGAGGCAAAATGGTCTTCACGGACGGGGCGACTCCGCCCGCGTTTTTCGTGCGACTGCCCGGGGGCGTGGTGCTGGAGATTTACCAGGCATCATCGTCGCTGAAGGAAACGCGCGACAACAAACTGGCAGGCTGGCGGCATGTGGCGCTCAAGGTGGATTCCATCGAATCCGCGAAGTCCCAACTGGAACAGCGGGGCGTGACGTTCACGGACATCATCAAGCCCGCGGGTGGCGGTGGCCGGGTGTTGTATTTTGCGGATCCGGAGGGAAACCTCCTGCATCTGGTGGATCGCCCGGCGGATTCTCCGCTGGCCTGACCGGTCAGTGCGACGAGGTCAGCACGAGCACCTGCTCCAAAGTGGACATTCCTTCGCGGGCACGGTCCAATGCCACCATGCGCAACGTGCGCATGCCCTGGCCGATGGCGATCTTGCCCATCTCGCGGGTGTTGGCGCGGGCGATGATGAGCTTGCGGATTTCATCGGAGATGGTCATGGCCTCGATGATGGCAAGGCGTCCCGCGTAACCGGAATTTTTGCAACGATCGCAGCCGCGTCCGCGGTAAAGCGTCACGCCGTCGAAGATGCTCGGATCAATGTTGAGGTCCTGGAACATCTTGGGCGGGTATGTCACCGGCTCCTTGCAATGCGAGCAGATGCGGCGCATGAGGCGTTGCGCGCAGGAAAGGATGACGGAGGAGGAAATCAGGAACGGCGCGATGCCCATGTCGTCGAGACGCGCGATGGCGCCGGGCGCGTCGTTGCAGTGCATGGTGCTCAACACCTGATGGCCGGTGAGGGCGGCTTCGATGGCGATTTCCGCCGTTTCCGTGTCGCGGATTTCACCGATCATGATGATGTCCGGGTCCTGGCGCAGGATGGAGCGCAGGGCGTTGGCGAAGGTGAGGCCGATTTCCTTTTTGACCGGCACCTGGTTGATGCCGGGAATCTGGAATTCGACGGGGTCCTCAACGGTGACGATGTTGTATATGGGATTGTTGAGTTCGTTGAGCGCCGAATACAGCGTCGTCGTCTTGCCGGATCCGGTGGGGCCGGTGACGAGGATCAATCCGTGCGGCGCGTCAATGGCCGCCTTGAACTGCTGGAAGGTGTCGGCATCGAGGCCGAGTTTGTCAACACTCGCTGAGAGGTTGGTCTTGTCGAGGACGCGGAGGACGATTTTTTCGCCGTGAACGGTGGGCATGATGGACACGCGCAGGTCGTAGTCCTTGCCGCCGACGCGCACGCGCATGCGACCGTCCTGGGGCAGGCGGCGTTCGGCGATGTCCAGGCTGCTCATGATCTTGAAGCGCGAGGCCAGCGCCAGTTGCATTTGTTTGGGTGGCGGTGTTGCGTCGGTGAGCACGCCGTCCACGCGGTAGCGCAGGCGCAACACTTTTTCAAACGGCTCGATGTGGACGTCGCTGGCCCTGTCTTTGACTGCTTGGACGAGGATGAGGTTGGCGAGTTTGATGACGGGCGCTTCCTCGCTGGAGGCGGCGAGTTGGTCAAGGTTGACCTCCTCAACGGCTTCCTTGACAGTTTCGATGTCTGCGGCGGCTTCGTCGTCGCCGCGTTTGGCGGCGTCCTGGATGATGTCCTCGATGCTGCCGCTTTTGGCGGCGTCAATGTTGTTGAGTTTGTCAATGATCGCCTTTTCGGCGGCGATCATCGGGGAGATTTCCAGTTTGGTGATGCGCTTGACGTCGTCAATGGCGAGGACGTTCAGCGGGTCGGCCATTGCCAGGAAAAGGCGGTTTTCGATGCGGGTAACGGGGACGACCTTGTGGTTGTGGGCGATTTCGCGCGGGAGCAGGTCTGCGATTTCGCCCGGGACGCTGACGCGTCCGAGGTTGATGGGCGGGACGTTGAGCACGCGGCCCACGGAGACGGTCATGTCCTGCTCGCTGACGTAGGCTTTTTCGAGAACGAGTTTGATGAAGCGCGTGCCTTCCTTCTTCTGGCGCTCCATGAGTTCCTCGACCTGTCTGATGGTCAGGAGGCCATCCTCGACGAGGGCGTCGGCGATGCGTTCACCGAATGATTTTACGGGCGGCATGGCTTAACGGAAAACTTTGTTGAGGTTCTTGACGATTTCCTGCGGGGGCGCGAGATACCACAGCAGGCGGCTGGGGGTGGTTTCAGCCAGTTCGCGGACGGCCTGCTGGTTGAACGGGTTGGCGGTGGCGACCATGATGGACTTGCTCATGCGGTCGAAGGGCAGGATGCACCAGCGGCGGCAGACATCAGCCGGAAAACTGCGGATGAGGTCTATGTCCACGTCGTATTTGTCCAGGGGCATGAAACCGATGTGCGCCCGTTCGACGAGCAGTCGCAGCGATTTGTCGAGTGGAAGAATATTTTTGTCCGCCAGCACTTGAATGAAAGGTTCGGCGACGCCGTTGGGCGGCGCGGAAAGGTCGGATGTGTGCCAGCAAAGGTCGAAGTCTCCCGCAGTGATGATCTTGGAGTCCACGAAAAGTTTCGTGAACATTTTCCGTCCGTCCTCAATCTCGCCTGCGGCTGATTTCTTGGCGGATTTTCCACTGGCGACCTGTTTTGTGATGTGCGCGGTTTCGGACAGTGCCGGTTGAATGGCAATGTTGCTCGCGCGGGCCTCGATGTCTTTGAGAGCGGTCTGGACGTCGGGATCGTCGGGGTAGCGTTGGAGGATGGTTTCGTATTCGAGGATGGCGGAGGAGAACTGGCCCATGAGCACGTAGGCTTGGGCGATGCGCTTGGAAGCGCTGCGAACATCCTCCTCCCTGCCCAGTTTGCTGTAGGCTTCCTTGAGGATTTCGAGGGATTGATAGTCGTTGGGCTGCGACTGAGTGATGACCTCGAACATCTCAATCGTCTGCGCCAACTGGGCTTCTTCGCCCGGACTTAACGTCGTTGCCATGGCTTTTTCCACGCGCGTGAAATCACGTTGTTCAAACCAATCCGCGCGGAACGGAATCGGTTCAGCATTTCGCTGGCCAGTCTAGTCTGGCGCCATCCATCGCGCAACTGCGGCATGGGAAATGGTGCGTGGGCGGGAAAGATTGTCTCCGTCTGTTTCAGAACTGACTTCAATCGGGACATGTCCGCCGCCCGGCGGTCGTTGCCGCGACAGCGTCGCGCCGGGGTCATGGCTGGCTGGTGATCTTCTGCCAGTCCAAACCCTGCACACCCGCGTAGATGGCCAGTTCCTTTTCGTTCTGGATCAGGACGGCGCGCACCACGCTGGAATCATCCGCGTAGCCGAGATTCAAGATGCTGTCGGGTATGATGCCCATCTTCTTGTGGGCAAAGATCAGAGCGAACACCGCCTGCGCCGTCGTGCTGTAAGGCAGTTCCTTGTAGATGCCCTCGACGACGTCCTCCACGGCGTTGGCGAGGAATTCCAACTGGTCAATCAGATGCGGGAACAAGGGCGCCTGGATCTGGGTGAACTCCAGCTTCCACTGCGGCAACTGCCTCAGCACCTTCTCGGCTATCGCCGGTGTGATGGTCGCCGCGCCGTTGTTGACGAATTTAACAATCTCGGGCATGGCGGAATTCTAATCATCGTCAGCCGGTGGGAAAGCGAAATCCTTGCGCTGAAAAGCCGCGTGGAATGTCAACCGTATCACTCCAGCCTTCGTTTGAATTCGCGGCAGAGGCCAACGATGTCGTCGGAGTTCAGGATGGCCGACACCACACAGATGCGTCGTGCTCCCGCAGCGAGCACTTCATCGAGCGTTTTCAAATTCACTCCGCCGATGGCAAACCACGGGACGCTGACATTCGCCCCGGCCCAGCGCACGTAGTCCAGCGTCACGGGTTTTGCGGTCGGCTTTGTGCCCGTGGCATACACGGGGCCGATGGCGACATAATCGGCACCCGCGGCGATGGCGCGTTGCGCCTGATGCGGCGCGTGGGAACTGAGGCCGATGTGGATTGGAGATTTTGGATTTCGGATTTGCGAGACGTGCGTGTGTCCGGCGTCAAAAAAATCCTCCTGTCCCAGGTGGCAGAATTCCGCGCCAGTTTCGATGGCGATGTCGAGATGATCGTTGATGACCAGCGGCACATTGGCACGCCGGGTTATGGGAAGGATGGCAGCGGCCATTTTGCAGACTTCACCGTGCGTGGAGGTCTTGGCGCGCAACTGGATGATGTCCGACCCGCCATCGCAGAGTTGTTGCGCGACGGATTCCGGCGAACGCCCCCGCAAGTACGCCGTGTCCACAAAGGTGTAAAGAGCACGTTCGGCAATAGGTTTCATCAGGGGTTTGTGGCTGGCCCGGCTGCACTGATCCGGGCGGCGTATTTCCGCACCTGCACTGAGAGTTCCTTTTGCACGTCGGCGTGTTGGGGATCGTCCGCGAGATTCTTCAGTTCGTGCGGATCGGCGTTCAAATCGAACAGCATGGAGCCGTTGACACCGTTGACGCCGAATTCCGTATAGCGCCACCGTTCGGTGCGGACGCCGACGCCATGAAATGTCCTGCCGTCCTCGCTCCAGACGGTGAACGCAGGACGATCCCACTCCGCGTCCGGCTCTTTGAGCAAAGGCGCAAGGCTTCGTCCCTCCACTCCGACCGGAGGCGCAAGCCCGCACAATTCGGCCAGCGTCGGATAAATGTCAATTGCCTCGACGACGCGTGGGCTGCGCTTTCCGGCCGGCGTGACGCCGGGCACAATGAAAATCAGCGGCGTGCGCGTCCCCTGCTCGAACAACGACCCGGCCTTCGACCACTTGCCGCGTTCGCCAAGCTGATAGCCGTGGTCGCCCCAGAAAACGACGATGGTCTTTTCGCGCAGCCCCAGTTTGTCTAGTTCCGCAAGCACACGACCCGTGTTCCAATCCATCCACGCGGTCGAAGCGAGATAGGCGCGGATCATTTCGCGTGCTTCTGTTTCCGACGCGTCGCGACCCATGAAAAGGTCCGCGTTGCGGGGGCGGATGGCCGCCTTGGGAAAACCTTCAGGCACGGTCGGGCGCGGCGCGAAATTCGGCGGCAACGGAATGCTGTCAACGTCCCACAAATCGTAGAACCGCTTCGGCGCGCTGGGCGGGCTGTGCGGCTTGACGAAACCCACGGCCAGGAAAAAAGGTTTGTCCTTGTTGTCGCGCAGATAGCGGATGGCGCGGTCGGCCGTTCTGAAATCTCCGTGACCTTCGCCCTCGCCTTCCAGCACCACCCAGCGGTCTGAATAGCTGGCCCGCGATGTTTGTG
>DAOLDN010000026.1:0-14861 GCA_035327385.1 Verrucomicrobiota bacterium
CCGAACGCTTTAAGCCGATTACAAATCGGCGCTCCGTCAAAATGAGAATTGCTGGTAATTCCGGCAATGCCGATGCGGTGCAGATCACCATTTGAGCGGATGAAATCTGAATCGCGCCGGACGTATTGCGTCCGCGTCCAGTTCGATGGTCAGAAAGCCACCGTCCTTGAGCAGTTGGATTCCGGTGATGGCCGGACAAAGCCGGACGTGAAACGGATTCCAGTGCTTCGCCTCGCCCAGCGCCGTGGACATGCGACGAACGCCCTGGCCCAGAATCGAAATCGTCGGCAGTCCGCACAACACGCGGCTTTTCCAGAGGATCAATCGCGAATGCAAATGTCCGATGACGGTGTGTTCCACTTGCGAAATGCGTTCGCGCACCGCGGCTTCGCGCCACAGAAACGGCAACGCCGTGGGATCGTGACAGAACAACAGCACACGTTCGCCGGGCTTCAAGCCGGAGAATGCAGCGCGGATCTGCTGCAGATGCGTTTCGCGCAATTGTTCCCATTGCGCCAGTTCGTCGGGCAGCGTGTCCTGCTGAAACACCGGCAACGCGATGAGTGAGGACGTGACACCGAGCACAACATAATTGCCTGCCTGCACTCGCCAGAACGGTTCGATGCGCAAATCCTCCACAGCGCGTCGCCAGCTCGCCAGTTGCATCGAGCCGCGACACGAATACAGGTGCGCCTTTCCCAGTTCGTGATCGCCGATTGTCCCGTGGAATCTGTGGCCGAAACGGTCGCGCAGTTTCCTGAGACATTCCGTGGCGCTCTCGAACGCCGCCGGGTCGCTGACGCCGATGGAAGCCGAATTGCAGGAAAAATCGCCGTTGCCCACGACCAGGTCCGGTTCGCCCGCCGATGCCATGAAATGGTCGAGCTGATGATTGTGCGTTCCGGGTTTGCTCAACCAGAACAGGTGTTGCATGGCCAGATTGAGTAGACGCACGAAGGGATTGTCCGGCCTGTGAAGACCCGGCCCGGCATAGCGCGCGCGTTCCGCCGCCGCCGCGTAGTGAATGTCGCTGACAACGGCGATGCGAAAAATCCCGTGCGCCGAAAGCCGCTGCTCCCTCGATTTTGATTCCTCGGTCATCAATTCCTGTGCGCGGGAGCATGACACTTTGAAACACCCGGCGCAACAGGGTCAATGCACGCGGGCGCGACCGTCGGCATGGCGGTACTGGATGTGCGAGCCGCGTTGGCGCACGTTGACAAAACCAAATCGTTCGAGGATGCGGCAGACTTCGGATGGTTTGAGTACGGGCAGCGAACCCATGGTCAGGCGATCGCGACGCTTTGCGTGCCGAGGAACTCGGCTTCGAGCTTGGGTTCGCCGTCTTCCAGCAGCATGGCGATGACTTCTCGGAGGTTGGTGTTGAGTTCATCCAGTGTTTCCGCTTGTGAGTGCGCGCCGGGACAGCCTGGCACATACCCGACCAGCAAGCCCGTCACCGGATCGCGCTCCACCACTGCCGTGAACGTTTTCATGTCTTCATCCTTTCATGCGCCGGAGATTAGTCAACCCGCCAACTGCAACATCACCTAAAACCAATGGCATTGGTTGTTCGTGCGGACCAATTCCCGTGCTTGTCGCCGCGTAATCTCGCCCCGTTACGAACCACGGCGACTGGCATTGGAACGCCGATCAACGCATCGGCCCGCCGCTGGTTCAGATGCAAAAACAAAACGACCAGAAAACTTTTTACAAAATCATTTCGCGCAGTCTCGGCTGCTGTTCGCAACAAAACGTGGAAATTTTGATCACAGGACAGCGCTCGACGCGCGCCCCATCGGGGCGCGCCGAAAGCGTTCCTGTGAAGGCATCCACGTGCCTGTTGTGGGGCGTTAGTAGGTTCGCCCCCTAATTTTTCAGGCACGGGTATCCTTCCGGAGCAGTCCTCAACACGGCTGATACAAGCGCGTAGGGATTTACCTATGCCGGCTTCAGCCAAAGAAATTGAGGCGTGGATTGGGCCATTTTCTGTCGGGCTTGCAGCCTTTGAATCAGCGTGCACCCGCCGTGCTCGCGCTCGCCGCGGCAGGTCAGCGTCCAATCAGCGGTTTCTGCCTTCGCCTTGAACCGGCGCGACAAGGAAAATTCTTTGCGGCTTTTGCGGTTCTTTGCGACGAAGGACTGTTTGTGGTTCGGAATGTGTCCGGCGAGTCGCCGGACACGACAGCCCCGAAAGCCTTCGGGGCTGTGCTACCCATTTTGCGCGGTTCGCGTGGTTCGCGGTTGACCTGTTGCTTTCGGTCGGGAGTTCGCTGGATCGGAGGCATGTAATTGGAGGGAGGCGGATAGTGCGCATTCCCTATTCAGTTGATTACGAATGGCTCGATGACCGCGTGCCCTATCGGTTGAAGTAAAACTTGTCGCAGAGGGCTTGCGTTGTAGGCCAAAAGTTGCGAAGTCCGCGTTGAGAGTTTCCCCCGCTATCTGGTCGTTGATTCTACCTGCAAATCCACGATTCCCCGCACTTGCGGAATGTCTGTGATCTTCAGGATGCCCAGATAATCCGGGCCGTCGGTGTGGGAACCGGGAAGGTTGGCGAGGTCCAGCTTGCGGACGTTGGGTTCGTAGAGCGCGGCGTAGAGGGAGTTGACGGCCATGGTACCGCTGGCGACGAGTTCCACGCGGGCCTTGTCGTCGGGGCGGACGTAATGCAGCGCCTGGATCGCGCGGCGGATGTCCCACACGCGCATGGCATCGAGCGTCTGGCCGAGCAGCGCGAAACGGCGGCGGATGCGCGTCTGGCGTTTGGCGTCGCCGGACCATGCGGTCATTCCAACACCACGCGGGGCGAACCATGCGAGCGCGGCAGTGTCGGACTGCAATTGCGCCTTCAAACTCACCAACGGTGACGCGATGTTCGCGATCATGCTGGTGTCGGCGGGTTCGTCGGCGATCGGCACGCCAAAACCGGCGCGCAGGTTGTGAAGCCACATCGGACTGCTCTGTTCGTCGAGAATCTCAAGTCGCACCATCTCAAAGCTGTTCGTGGCGTCGTCCACGAGATAGAGCCTCAATGGAACGTCGTGCTGGCTTTCAAAGTCCCACGCGGTCAGTCGCAGTCCGTTTTGTTCGATGTTCAGCACTTGTTTTGCGTTTGGCGGCGGGCCTTCGGCGGGCCAGCCGGCGAAAACTTTTTCGCGCAATGCGGCGCGAAGTGTGTCAGGAGTCATTTCTAATTTCTGCTTTCTGCTTTCTGCTTTTGGAACAAACGTGTCGGCGATGTTTGTGTTGATGGCGTCGGCGGGCAATATGGTGAAGACTTTCAATTGTTCCGGAGTGAAAAACTTTTCCGCGTCCACAAGGATGGCTGGCTCGTTGGTTTTCGCGATGCCCTTGAGATGTTTGTTGAACCACCGGATGACGGCCAGTCGCAGCTCGGGCACTTCGTCGTGCGGGCCGGGAGCGATGACAAGCGACAGGTTGCTGGATGCGTTCAGGAGTTTGTAGATGCGGGCGACGGGTTCGTAGATGGCCATCGTGCCTTCGAGCGGGAAGATGCCATCGTTGTCCGTGCCGCCGATGAGCAACGGTCGCGGCGCTGCGAACGCGGCCAGTTGAGGGAAATCCCAGCGATAGGTGTTGATCTGAAAATTACAGTCGCAGTGGCTGTCCATGAGGTTGTCCACGATGTGATGTTTCAAATCCGTGATGCCCGCCAGTGGCGCTGCGGCTTTGATGCGGTCGTCCAGCGCTGTCAGCGTCCAACTGTAAGCGCCGCCTCCGGAATGACCGGTGACGCCAAAGCGATTCGCGTCCACCTCCGGTCGCGTGGAGAGATAATCCAGCGCGCGGATTCCGAACCACGCCTCCACTCCAGCCGGCGTGTAGCCGCGCGAGTTCCACCACCAAAGATTGTGATCGCGCGTGCCGGTGTGGATGCCCTGAATCTCGCCGGCGAGCAACGTGTCGAGCACCATGCACACGTAGCCGTTGCGGGCGTACCACGCTCCGTCCATCTGATACGCCGCCTTGTTGCCGTAGCTGATGCCGTCCTTGACGAGTTTCCAGTGGCCGCAACGGTAGAGAATCGTCGGTGCGGGCTTCGTGAGATTCTTTGGTATGAAAAGGCTGGCGGTGCAGTAAAGGCCCGGTGATGCCTGGAACTGGAGTTTCTCCACCGTGAACTCGTCGTGGTCGAGGCGGCCTGTGACAACGGCTTTCAACTCGGTGCGCTCCGGCATCGGCAACAGACCGAGCATCTCCTGCAACTGACGGCGGTATTCGTCGCGGTTTTTGTTCCAATCCGCAGCGGTCTTGATTCCGGCGAGGCACTGTCCGGCGAGCAGCGCGGTTTCGTTGCGGAAATAATCGGTGAGCAACGCGTCGCCGCGAGTGGCTTTCTCCTTTTGCGCGGGCGGACTGAAGGTCTGCGCGAACAACGGAAGCGCCGCCAGCAGCGCAACGAGCGAAAGCAATCGCGGATTCATGGCGTGAGGATGTTTCCACGAGGATTCAGCGGCAAGACATTTGAGACAGAACAGGAGCGCGGACGGCTCGTCCGCGAGTTCCAGTCAAATGAATCCAGGCAAGATGACCAAAGCCGTTTTGCACAATAGCGACGCCAGCCGCGTTCTCACGAAAGCAGCCACGAGACTCGCGGGCGGGCCGCCCGCGCTCCATCAGAGCTTGCGCAGGCGGTAGAATGTCGAGCCAACCGGATTGGTGACTGTGATGGAGAACTGGCCGCCGCCCGACGCAACAGGCCCGGTGTTGAGCGTCCACACGGCGCCCGGGCCGGCGGAAGAGGATTGTTCCACCAGCGCGTCGGCAAGGGTTTGTGACCAGGAGATCTGGACATTGTTGCCGGCGCGGCTTGCCGCGAGATTGACAGGAGGACCGATCAAGATGCTGCCGCTGTTGGTGGTTTTTGACGTGCCGAAAGTGTTTTGCACCTGTGAGATGATCTTCCAGTTGTAATTGCCCGACGCGGCGTACGCGTGGGAAGCGTATTGATTGGTGCTGTGAGGCGTGGCGTCGCCGAAATCCCAGTCGAACGTGACCGCGCCCACGATGTTGCTCGGCGACGGCACGACTGAAAACGGGGCGACCCATTGCGCGGGATATGACGGCGGCACGAGGGGCTTTGCCGCGATGGCGAACGTTCCCTGCGCGACGGACACAGTGCCGGTGCGCAGCGCGGAATCCACGTAACCGTTCCAGGCGGCATAGGTGAATCTGTTGGTGCCTACGAATCCGGAGTCAGGAAAATAGATCGCCGCCCAGTTCGTGGAATTCCAGTTGGTGATGCCCACGGTGCCATCTGTCGGTTGTGAAATCACACGCACGGTCAGCGGTCGGACGGAAGTGTTCGTGTCACGGACCGGCAACGGGATGAGGACTGCCGCTCCACTGGTGGTGTTGGTGCTGACGCTGGCGATGGACGCCGGCTTCCACGGAGTCGCGCTGCCTTCGCTCGTGCCGTTGTGACAGGTGTAGCAACCGACGCGATAACCGCGCCAGCCTCCCTTGGCGCCGTATTTTCCGGTGGAGAAAATGTGGTCTGATTTCAGTTCGGACAGTTCCGTTCCGCGTCCGTAGCCAGTGCCGTCGTTGCCGTGGCAATTGCGGCATGAGGCGTTTGCGGCGTCGCCATGGCCGCCGCCGGATGCCCAGCTGTCGTCGGTCGCGTGCATGCCGTGAGGTCCGCCTTCGCTGCGGTTGTCGTTGTGGCAGGCGACACATTCGTTGACCATTCCGACGTGTCCCTGGATGGCGAAGTTGCGAACATTGTCATTGGCGTGGCTGCTTGGAAACTCGGCGTGCGTCGAACCGTGACACGCCGAGCATTGAAGATTTCCGTGACCGGAAGAGAAACGGTAGAGCGAATATCCATTGGTCGAGGGAGGCGTGTTCGGGTCGGTGGCGAACGTGGAATCCACCGCAGCGCGAACGGTCCAGTTGGTGTCAATGAACGACGAGGTGAAGCGCACGCCGCCGTTGGCCAGCGCGTTGCCGACATGGCAGCTCTGGCAGTTAGGTTCGTTGAGCCAGCCGACGCGGTTGGCCGCGCCCACGTGACTCATGTTGCCGTGGCAACTCTGGCATTGCATCGAAAGCATGCCGTTGGACGCCACCGATGCGCCCATCGCGCCGCGAAGGCATTTGGTCGTCGAGCCTGGATGACAGCGATAACACGCCTCGCGGTTCAGGGAATTGTCGAGTGTGATTCCCAGTTCCGGGTCTGTGACAGGCGCGTGGTGGGAGTGTATCGCGGCGGTCAATGGAGGAATGTTGCTGTAGCTGCCCGTGCCGAGCGCTTCGGACGCATGGCACGCAGCGCAAAGAACGGGTTTGCCGTCCGCAACGACACCACGATACAGGCCCTGCGGATTGAAACCCTTCGCGGCGAGTGCGGCGTTGTAAAGCGCGGCGTGTTGAGAGAACTGACTTTCGTCGTGCAGCCGCAGGATGTTCAGCCTGTAATCGCGTTCCGGGTTTGCGCTCCAGACCCAGCCGGCGGCGGGTTGCGCGGCAGCTTGTGTTCCGGACGCGTGGCAAAGGCGGCAGTCCATCTCGTCGGACACCGGCAGGACGATGTCGTTTGTGGCGATGGGCGTCGCGCCACGTTTTGCGATGAGGCGCATCATCGGATACGTGTTCTTGCGTCCGGCGTCGTCGTAAGGCGCGATGGGAATTCCCTCCGCGCGCCACCAATCCACACGAACGGCGGAGTTGGTGCGTTCAAACGCCATGAGTTGCGGCGTATTGTTGGTGCCAGGCATGGCCCAGCCGGCAAGGCCTGCTTCGTTGGTCAGGTTCACTCCAAAGAGCAGTTCGTCGTACTGGTAAAAGTTCCCCTTGCCCATGGCTGTGGTGTTGATCGAACCGGTCGGGTCCGCCACGGCTTGATAAGTGACGGTGTAAACTCCCGCATTGGTGACGAGCCTGTTGCTGACGACCAGTTGACATTCGATCGTGTTGTAAGGCGGCAGGATGCTGAACACGGAGTAATCGCTGTCCATGCAGTGCATGCCGAGATTGTTCCAGCCGAGCATCTGGTTGTTGGCTGCGGACACGCTGGCAGCCGCCGTGAACAACGAAAGACACGTGACACGGCAGGGGGTGAGAAACAATCGAAGGGCGCAGTTCGTTTTCATAAATCCCGCACCAAGGTTCGCATGGAGGGATTAATGCAGAGTCAAAGCGGACGTGAAAAAGTCCTTAGAAAATGCGTGGCCGGATTGGCATGCGTGTGACAATCAATGGCCAGCGCTTCAGATATGGGGATCGTGAGCGCTGGCCACGGCGGGCGGGCCGCCTGCCTTGGAAGCAATGGCGCGGTGAAACTCCAGTCGCGCGCCGTAACTACCGCGAGATACCCGGCGACTAAACTTCAATTCCGGCTGCAAGCGCAGCAACGTGTCCACGACCCGCAAGCCAAAGCCCAGCGACTCCGCCTGTTCGGCAGGATGCAGGCGGCAGCGATTTGCCACGGCGAGGACGACCGTGTCACCAGTGTTGCGGATGCGGACGCGGATCGCGCCCTGACCGTGCTTGAGCGCATTGGAGAGCAGGCTGTGAATGATCTGCTTGGTGTATTTGAAATCCGCAACCACACTCGCAGGCGGCGGCGGGTGCAGATCGAGGACACGGTCTTCGTTCTGCGCCAGCAGGGCAAAATCCACCGCCACATCCTGCACCAGTGTGGAGAGGTCGAACACCACGGGCCGCAGCACGAGCCTGCCCTGCTCGGCCTTGGCGATGAGCAGCGACTGGTCCACGATGTGTGCCAGTTGGTGCAGTTCCGACTGCAATTCCTCGCCCAGCTCCGGCGATATCCGCGCGCCGGCCTGCTCAACCTTCAGCCGCATGATGGCCAGCGGCGTTCGCAGTTCGTGGGCGACCCTGGCGGCATAGTCGCCCATGTCCTTGAACGAACGCTCCAGCCTCGAGAGCAGTTCGTTGATGTGGCGCACGAGATCGCGGAACTCGGCATCCATTTCCGGCAGTTCGATGCGGCGTGAAAGGTCCGGCGCGCGGATGGCCGCCAGCTGGTTGTTGAGGCGTGCGATGGGTTTGATGGATTTTTGCGCCAGCCAGTAGCCGATGACCAGCGCGGCCAGCGCCAGCGGAATGCCATAGGCCAGAGAAGTCCCTGTGAATTCCGCCAGCACGTCCTTCACTTCCGCCTCCGAGTAGCTGCCATGCAACTTCCAGTCGGGATGATCCGGGTAATCTTCCCGCCAGTTTTTGTCGTGCAACTCCGCATCAAGCAGTCTGTGGGAGAAGAACACGAACACGGCCAGCACCAGCACCAGACCGGCGGCGAACCACACAGCGAGGCGTACGCGCAACGATTTCATGGCTCGCCTTCGTGCAGCGCGAACCCGATGCCGCGGATGGTGTGCAACAGCGGCTTGCAGCCGGGTTGGTCGATCTTGTTGCGAAGCAGTTTGATGTAGACGTTCACCACGTTGGTTTGCGGATCGAAGTGCATGTCCCACACATGCTCCAGGAGTGCCGTGCGACTGACAGGCCGTGGAGAAGAGATCATCAGAAACTCCAGCAACGCGAACTCGCGTCGTGTCAGTTCGATTCGCTGCCCCGCGCGCGTGGCGTGATGCGATAACAGATCCAGTTCCAGGTCCGCCACACG
Organism: Verrucomicrobiota bacterium; assembly: GCA_035327385.1. GTDB lineage: Bacteria > Verrucomicrobiota > Verrucomicrobiia > Limisphaerales > JADLHS01 > DAOLDN01. The sequence goes on from DAOLDN010000026.1 coordinate 8,618, forward strand.
CAGCACATTGGTCACCTGCGGTCGTTGACGCCGCAGCAAGGCGCGCAGCCGGGCCAGCAATTCCGCCATCGAGAATGGCTTGGTCAGATAGTCGTCGCCTCCAGCGTCCAATCCGCGCACACGATCCTCCACTTCGGTGCGCGACGTCAAAAACAGGACGGGCGCATTGATCTGTTTGCGGCGCAGTTGCCGCACCACCGTAAAGCCGTCCCTTGCGGGCATCATCACGTCAAGGATCATGGCGTCATAGGGATTGTTTTCAGCAAGCCAGACCGCTTCATCACCATCGGCAGCCATGTCCACCGAGTATCCCTCAGCCTGCAATCCCTGGCGAATGTGCTCCGCCACCCTCTCCACGTCCTCAGCCACCAGTATGCGCATGCCGCAACAGCTATAGCCCCGTGGCGCACAATTTGGAAGCGTCTACTTGGCCATAATGTTTGACTCCGCCACGTCTGATTCTGCTCCACCTCGATGCTCGCCAGTGCGGATGCTGCGGGTTAATCTTCCGCAGCCGACGATGGAACTTCGAGAATTTGCAGAGCGCGTCCTGTTCGCAACGACGCTTGAGGAAAAACTCCAGCCGCCGGACGAAATCACTGATGAACGTCCCGGTTCGGCCATTGTCGCGCCATCCGCTCCGGGCAGGCCCGCAGCACTGCGCTTCAAACCTCACGCAACGGGCAAGGCAGATTTTCCAGGACTGCACCGTCTGGAACAGGAGCGCGAGCGTGGAAAGCTTCTGCACTTCTTCGCCAATCACGAATTGCTCGCCACGGAATTAATGGCGCTGGTGCTGGTGAAATTTCCCGACGCTCCCGCCGCATTCCGCAAAGGCGTGCTGCAAACGCTCAAGGACGAACAGGAACACACCCGCCTCTACCTTGAACGCATGAAGTCATGCGGCGTCCAGTTTGGAGAACTGCCCGTCAGCGGCTACTTCTGGCGCTGCGTCGCGCCGATGGAAAATCCCATTGATTACGTCGCCGGCCTGTGTCTGACGTTCGAGCAGGCCAATCTGGATTTCGCGCGACACTTTTCGCGGGGCTTCGGAAAGGTGGGCGACGCCGACACCGCGAAGTTGCTGGAGAAAATCTATCGCGACGAAATCGGCCACGTTGCCTACGGATTGAAATGGTTCCGCCGCTGGAAGAATCCGAGTGAAAGCGACTGGGAGGCGTTTTGCAGGACGCTGAAATTTCCATTGTCGCCGCAACGGGCCAAGGGATTCGCGCTGAACGTCGAAGGCCGGCGCGCAGCCGGATTGGACGCACATTTCATCGCCGAGTTGAACGTGTATTCGCAATCGAAAGGCCGCACACCGAGCGTGTATGTTTTCAATCCGTTCGCGGAGGGTCGAATCGCCGAGGGCAGAGCGTTCAATCCCACAAAACATCAGGCTCAACTGGCCCGCGATCTCGAAAACATTCCGCAATTCCTTTGCCGGCAGGACGACGTCGTGCTGGTGGAACGAAAGCCGTCGGTGGAATTCCTCAGCGGAATCAAGCAGGCGGGATTTCCATTGCCAGAGTTTGTGGAATTTGACCGTTGTGACGAATTGTCCTCGCGCAAACTCGGTCGCCTCCGTCCGTGGGCGTGGTCGCCGGACAGCGTTGAACTGCTCGCGCCGCTGATGGCCAACGTCACGGCGGAGAACCGTATGGCCGAACAGCGATTCAATCCGTCCATCGCGCGATTGTACTCCAAAGCGTGGAGCGCGGGATTCCTGCGACAGTTCCTCAAATCACAATCGCAAACCGCCAATCGGCAACCGGCAGTTCCAAACTGGCTTTGCACGGAAGACATTGTCGGCGTGCCGGTGGATTCAATTGAAGCCGCGCAGGAGGCGATTGCGTCCATCCGTGCGCGGGGACATCACAAGATTGTGGTCAAGCAGGCCGTCGGACTGGCCGGCAGCAACGCCATGCGACTCTTCGAGCCGGAAGTGTTGGAAACGCACCGTCGTTGGATTGCCAACTCCCTTGCAGTCGGACAGCAACTGGTGATCGAGCCGTGGCTGGAGCGTTTGCTGGATTTTTCGGTTCAACTGGAGATGACCGCTGACGGACTCAAGCTTTGTGGCTACACCGGCCTGATCAACGACGCCAAGGGCCAGTTCCAGGGCAACTGGGCGGAGTCGCATCACCACACGCGCATCCCCGCCAAAGTCGTAGCCTTGTTTCGCGAGCCGCCGGACATCTCGCGTCACATCCTGCGACTTTACGTGGACATTTTCGAATCGCTTGAAGCGGAACTGAAACACGCCGACCATCTCGGCCCGCTCGGCATTGACGCGTTTGTCTATCGTGATGCCGCCGGTCAACCCCGCCTGAAACCCATCGTGGAATTCAACCCGCGTTACACCATGGGCCGCGTGACCGTGGAATTGATGCGGCAGACGTGCCAGGGGAGTTTCGGCTTGTTCCGCCTTGTCAATCGCGCCGCGTTGCGCGCGGAATGTTGCGATGATTTCGTTGGTTACGCGCGAAAGTTGAGCGAACAATTCCCCCCGCGCCTTGAAGGCGAGCCGTTTCAGCGCATCCGTGAAGGCGTCGTCTGTTTGAACGATCCGCAGTCCGCGCAAGCCTGTCTGGCGGTGTTTCAAGTCAGTCGCGACGCCCCAGCGCTCTCCAAGATTTAACTCTCGTTCCTGGGGAAAGTGGCTATGATAGGCATGTCGCAGGACATTGCATGACACCAAAACGATTCACAGAACTCGGCCTTTCTCCGGAACTGCTCAAGGCGATTGACAAACTCGGCTTCGAGCAGGCGTCGCCCATTCAGGCCGAATCCATACCCGTGTTGCTCGCGGGACGCGACATCGTCGGACAATCGCAGACCGGTTCTGGCAAGACCGCCGCGTTCGCGGTTCCGGCCATCGAAAAGACCGACCCGCACCTGCGAGCGGTGCAGGTGTTGATCCTTTGTCCCACGCGCGAACTGGCCGTGCAGGTGTCCGAGGAAATCCACAAACTCGCGTCGTTCAAACGCGGCATCCAGGCGCTGCCGATTTACGGCGGCCAATCCTACGAACGCCAGTTCTTCGGTCTCAGGCAGGGCGCGCAGATCGTCATCGGCACGCCCGGACGCATCATGGATCACATGCGACGCGGCACGTTGCGGCTGGACACGGTGAAAATGGCCATTCTCGACGAAGCCGACGTGATGCTCAACATGGGTTTCCGCGACGACATCGAATTGATCCTTCAATCCGTGCCGAAGGAGCGGCAGACGGTGTTCTTCTCCGCCACGATGCCGCGACCGATCCGCGAACTCATCGAGAAATACTCGCGCGACCCGCAAAACGTGCGGATTGAACAGAAGGCGATGACCGTTTCGACCGTCGAACAGGTCTATTACGAGGTGGATCGCCGCTTCAAGATCGAGTTGCTCACGCGGTTGATTGACATCCACGACCTCAAGCTCGGCATCATCTTCTGCAACACCAAGCGCATGGTGGACGATCTCGTGGATCATCTGGAAGCGCAGGGCTACATGGCGGACCGGTTGCACGGCGACATGACACAGGCGATGCGCGATCGCGTGATGAACAAGTTCCGCAAGTCCGGCATGGAATTTCTCGTCGCCACGGACATCGCCGCGCGCGGCATTGACGTGGACGACGTGCAGGTGGTGTTCAACTACGATCTGCCCTACGACGTGGAGGATTACGTGCATCGCATCGGGCGGACCGGACGCGCGGGTCGCAGCGGGCGGGCGATTTCATTCGTTTCGGGCCGCGAACTGTTTCAAATCCGCAACATCGAACGCTACACGAATCAGCGCATCCAGCGGGAGAGGATTCCGACACAGGCGGAAGTCGAGGACGCGCGTGAAAGCCTGTTCATTGCCCGCATCCGTTCCACGCTCCAGGCGGGCGATTTCAAGAGCAACGAATCGGTGGTGGAGAAATTGACGCAGGAGGGTTTTTCCGCGAACGAAATCGTCAGCGCGTGCATGTCTCTGCTGCAAAGCGGCGAAGGCGAGTCGCGCCCCAACACGGAGGAATACGAACGCCCGCAAGGCGACGAACGCTCGGAACGCGGTGGCCATCGCGACGAACGGCGGGGGCGTTACGATGACCGTGGCCCGCGTTTCGAGCGACGTGAACGCGCGGACCGCCCGCCACGCGGAGAGTTTCCCGGCATGCGCACATATCGTCCGCCGCAGAAGGCCGCGAAGCCAACAGCGACCGGAGCGCCGGTCTCCGAACCGGCCCGGACCGAGAAACCTTTGCAGGCGGAAAAACCTTCACCCGCCGCGCACGCCGAAACCACTGCCGCCAGTCCGCCAGCCGCGACGATTCACGCCGGATCGAAGTCCAGCGTTCCGCCGGCTCCAACGAAGCCTGAGCCGGAAAAAACGTATTCAGACGAGGAGATTCTGGCGTCGGTGAAACAACCGGAGGCAGCGGAACACAAACCCGCCTCACCGAAAAGCCTGCCACCGTGGGCTGACAAAAAACGCCACGAATCCAAACCGACTGCGAAAGCCAAACCCAGCCCCAGTCGCTCGACGCCGAAGCACCAGACTCGGCTCTGGATGAACCTTGGCGAGGCGCACGCGATCAAGCCGATTGACATCGTGAACGCCATCGCTGGCGAAACGGGACTGCCGGGCAAGATTGTCGGCACGGTGGACGTGCGTGAGAAGCATCTGTTCGTGGATGTCAACAGCGAGAACGCCAGCGGCATCATCGCCAAATTGAACCGCGCCCAGATCAAAGGCCACAAGGTGAAGGTGAAAATCGCCTAAACCGTCCCCGGCGGCCACAGGCTCTGGCCGACGTCTGTCCGGAAGTAACTGCCCACCACGCGAATCCTCCGGATGTTCGCGTAAGCTCTCGCAATCGCAGCATCCAATTTCGGAGCGAGAGCGATCACGTCGGCAATGCGGTGGCCGGTGGAGACGAGTTTGTTGTCCGCGCCGCGCGCCACTTCGTTCCACCACACGTCGCAGTCGAACTGTCCGTCCACTTCCAGCGGCAGATGCGGGCTGCGAACCTGCGTGAACGGATAACCGTAACCCGCCAGCGTCAGCGAGCAGCCGAACTTTGCGCAGCCTGTGAACCCGGGTGAAATCGTTTCATTGCGCGCAGTCCGCAGGAGCGTTTCCACCGGATTCTTGAGCATCCGCAAAATCATCGGGCCGGAAGTGACGCCGATGCGGATGTTGTATTCGATGACGTGCCATCGTCCGCCGCGTTTGATGGCCGTGACCTGCAACGGTCCGTGGAAATTCACCTTGCGCAGCCACGGTAACAGCGGATGGATCAATTCTCGCGCCAGGCCGTATTTGTCGTTCTCGTCACGTTCCACCAGTCCGCCCAGCGGCGCGCCGGCCACGATGCCCATGTTGCCGTTGAAGGCGTACTTGTATTCCTGGTTGGTGACGAGCGAATGGATTTCGCCGCCGCTGACCAGCACGATGTGTCCGGCTTCCGCGCGCCCCAGATATTCCTGAAGAAACACGCCCTCGGCGTAATTCACCTGCCGCAACCATGCGCGCGTGTCCTCGGCTGTTTCACAGAGGATCGTGTGAATGGGACTCGTCGGCGAGCACAGCGGATTCTTGATGACGAACGGGCCGGGATTGCGTTCCAGAATCTTTTCCGCTTCCAAGCGGTTTGACGCCACGAACGCCTTTGGAAACGGAATCTTGAATTCCGCGCACAGTTTTCGCGCGAAGTCGCGCTCGCGCTCGATGCGCATCGCCTCGCGCGTGGGGCAGAAGATGCCGACGCCGCATTGGATCAAATCCTCCGCCCACGGCTGTTGCGCCCAGTCAATGGACTGGGGAATCACCAGTTCGACGCCGCGTTTTTTGATCAGCGGTACGGGGCTGGGAAATGAATCGCGCGAAAACACCGGCCCCACAAGCGACGGCGCAAAGTGTCCGTAATTGCGCGTGAGATAGGTGGAAACGTCTGCGCCGGCATCCGCCAATGCCGCGCCGATGCTGTGTGCGAACGAGCCGACTCCCAGCACCATGATGGGTGCGGAGTGTTTGGCGGCGGACTTGCGGCGGACGGCTTTCATCGGCGGCAAAGCGTGTTGCGTGTTGCGTGTTGCGTCAAGCATTTGGGAATATGTGGCTGCGCCCGCGCGGCGCTCCGCAATGGCGGACACAAAAGGCTTTCCTTCAAAAACCAACCGCTTATGGTGGCCCGCGTTTGCGGAAATTATTGAGTTACCCAGCGCACAGATGACTTACGCCGAATCCATCCGGTTCCTTTACAGCCTGC
>DAOLDN010000027.1:0-14831 GCA_035327385.1 Verrucomicrobiota bacterium
AGTTTGCGGTCTTCGCCTGCTTTAGCGGGTGTGACGAGATCCTGATTCCAGGACCCGCCAATCGTAATTTTGCAGCCTTCGGCGAAACGCACCTGCACCCGTTCGCCAACCTTGGCACGGATGCCTTCAAGCACCGAGGAATTAAACTTTGGCCTGCCGCTGTAACCGCCGAGCAGTTCGCGGTCGGCGTTCGGGCCGATGACCGCGATGGTCTTGTATTTGCGCGGGTTCAACGGCAACAGCCGACCTTCGTTCCTGAGCAGTGTGATCGTCTCGCGCGCGGCCTGCAACGGGAGCTTGCGATTGGCTTCACTGCCAACGATGCGTTCCGCGTGGTCGGGGTCAACGTAAGGATCGTCGAAAAGGCCCATTTTGAATTTCCAGAACAACATCGGTGCGACGAGTTCGTCCAGTTGCGATTCCTTGAGTTCGCCCTTTCTGACGAGGTCCGCCAGGTGCAGATAGCAGTCGGGTTCGGGGAATTCGATGTTGACCCCGGCCTCAACCGCAAGACGGCAGGCTTCGCGTTTGTCCCTGGCGACGAAGTGTCCGTGTGTGTCCGGGCGATAACTCAGTTCCCAGATGGCGTAATAGTCTGAAACGACGAATCCCTTGAACTTCCATTCCTTGCGAAGGATGTCGCGCAGCAGCCATTTGCTGGCGTGCGAGGGAACGCCGTCAATCTCGTTGTAGGACGCCATGACGCTGATGGCACCGCCCTTCTGGATCGCGTCCTTGAAGGGATGGAGGAATGTTTCGCGCAGGAGCCGTTCGGACACGTTGACCGGCGCGCAATTCATTCCAGATTCCGGCTGGCCGTGCGCGGCAAAATGTTTGAGCGTGGCGATGATCCGCTTTTTGTCCGTGAACGTTCCGTCTCCCTGAAAACCTCGAACCGCTGAGATGCCGAGCATTGTCGCCACGTACGGGTCTTCACCGAACGTTTCCTCGACGCGTCCCCAACGCGGATCGCGGGCCACGTCCACCACGGGCGTCAAGGCATGGTGTGTGCCGCGCACGCGCGCCTCCTCGGCGGTCATGGCATAGAGCGATTCAACGAGTTCAGGATTGAACGTGGCGGCCAAGCCGATGGGCTGTGGAAAGCTGGTGCCGTCCGGCGCGGCCTGGCCGTGAAGACATTCTTCGTGAAACATCACGGGAATGCCGAGGCGGCTGTTCTCGATGAAGAATTTCTGGATTTCGTTCGTCAGTTCCGCCTGCTGCCGCGCGCTGCGACCTCCGCCTGCGTCACTGGGCCTGCCGACCTGGCCCAATCCGTGTCCGTGTTTGAATGCGACCTTCGCTTTTGCAGGGTCAAACTGGCCGTTTGCGTCCACAAGCTTCGTCGCCTTCTCCTGCCAGACGCACATCATTTGTGCGACTTTTTCCTCGAGCGTCATTCGCCGCAGCAGATCCTTGACACGGGTTGAAGCCGGAAGCGAGGCATCCATGTATGGCAGGCTTTTGCGTTTGTTCCGGCTTGGAGAGGTGAAATGTTTGTTCATGGCATCACGAGATTGAATGTTGGGGTAATTCCCTGGTTCAAGTCCATCATTTCGGAGACATCATTGCGTGTCCTGTCTTTGGGTTGCGGTTCTTTCCGCGCACGACCGTGAGTATTTCAGCACGAAGCGACGCTAGGAATGGAGGATACTCTGAATGTCATGGAGAAAACTCCAACGGGTCGTTTCCGGCTTGAACCGTGGAGGTGGGTGCGGACAAGAATGTGGGAGTGCGACGGCAACGTGCCGGCGTGTGTGGGAACAAACTCAAATGAAACTCGGACTCGGACTGTATCGGCACATGTTGACGCGCGAGAATTTTCAATTCGCGCGACAGGCAGGAGCGACGCACATTGTGGCGCACCTGGTGGATTATTTCAAAGGCGGCTCACACAACCCGCGCGACAATCAGCCGACAGGCACGGAGCGGGGTTGGGGATTGGCGGGCGACGCGGACAAACTCTGGACACTGGAAGAATTGTTGGGCTTGAGAAAGGCGGTTGAGGCCGAAGGAATGAAGCTGGAGGCCATTGAGAATTTCGATCCCGCCCACTGGCACGATGTCTTGCTGGATGGCCCGAAACGCGGGCGGCAGTTGGAAAACATCAAGACGATCATCACTCGTCTCGGCAAGGCGGGAGTTCCAATAATGGGTTACAACTTCAGCATCGCCGGTGTGTGCGGACGCACTCATCGAGCCTACGCTCGCGGTGGTGCGATGTCTGTGGGGATGGAGGGTCCGCTCGACACGCCAATGCCTAATGGAATGGCTTGGAACATGGTTTATGACGAGAATGCGCCTCAAGGGACAGTGCCATCCGCCACCCACGAAGAGCTTTGGCAACGATTGGGCGTGTTTCTGGACGAAGTGATTCCCGTAGCCGAGGAGGCCGGTGTGAAACTGGCTCTTCATCCGGATGATCCGCCGCTACCCACCATGCGTGGACAGCCCCGGCTTGTGTATCAACCCCGTTTCTACCAGCGCGTTCTGGATTTGAAACCCAGTCGGGCCAACGCCCTCGAATTCTGCCTCGGATCCCTCGCCGAAATGACCGAAGGCAACATTTACAAAGTGGTGGAACAATACGCAAAACAGGGAAAACTGGCTTACGTCCATTTCCGAAATGTTACCGGCAAGGTGCCGTTCTACCGTGAAACATTCATTGACGATGGCGACATAGACATGCTGCGCGTGTTACAAATCCTGAAGGCCCACCGGTTTGAGGGAGTGCTCATTCCTGACCATACGCCGCAAATGTCCTGCAACGCCCCGTGGCACGCCGGCATGGCCTTCGCGATGGGATACATGCGCGCCGCACTCCAAATCCTCGACCGGATGCAGTGAGAGATGGCAGTTTCGAGGGGACTGCGATTTGTGACAACCCGGAGATTGTATAATTGAGAGGCCGGAACCGGCCTTTCAGTGCGGTTTCACAGACGGCAGACGCAAATCTGGGAATATATTCAAACGCATTGGATACAACCACAACGGGGACTTTTAAGATATTGTTCGCAGCACGAACTTTATCCTTGACTCAAAACGATTAGCAGATAAGTTCGGCACACAAACGAATCCCCGTAACAGTTGACCGCAGTTTTTTGTGCGCAAGATTAATCTGAACAGCTTTCAAGTGGCTTCGAGCGAGACCGTTCGCGACATCAACAGTCGTATCATGTTGAATTTGGTCCGGAAGCATCAGCCGGTTTCAAGGGCAGATTTGACGCGTTATTCCGGCCTTCAACGCAGCACGGTATCGGCGATCACGGAAAAACTGATCGCAGACCGTTGGTTGAAGGAAGGTGCGGTGGGCAATCTGCCTCGTGGGCGCAAGCCGACTTTTCTGCATCTGAATTCTGAACGTGCCGGAATTGTTGGCGTGGACGTGCAGTCCGCAGTCACCACTCTGGCTGTGGCGGACATGAGTTCCCGTTTTCTGGCCCAGGAATCCATTCAGACTCCACAGAATCCAAATGATTTCGTGGCCCGACTCAGCAGCCGCATTCTCGATTTGATGCGGGCACACCCCAAGAGTTCGTACGAAGGCGTTGGAATCAGCCTTCCGGGCAGAGTGGACTCGGCTTCGCAGAGGCTCATTTTTGCGCCGAGCCTGGGATGGACCGACTTCGATTTGAAAACGCCTTTGGAATCGGCCCTCGAAGTGCCGGTTGAGTTGGAGAACGCGGCCAATTCATGCGCCCTCGCCGAATTATGGTCAGGCAGGCACGAAGGAGCCGGCAATCTTGTCGCCGTGACCGTGTCCGACGGGATTGGAGTGGGAATGGTGATGAACGGACAATTGGTGCGTGGTTCGTCCGGAGTCGCGGGCGAATTCGGCCATGTAACACAATCTCAGGACGGGCCGGAATGTCGTTGCGGAAACATTGGTTGCTGGGAAGTGTTCGCTTCAAATGCGGCCGCCGTCCGTTATTACGCGGAATCCTCATCGGTTCGCAAAGGTGAGATTGGATCAAAAAGCAACATGGCCAGTGTGCCTTTCGGTGACATTCTCAGGCTTGTTGACCAAGGCGATGTCAAAGCCACGCTCGCACTGAACAAAATGGCAAAGCATTTGGGTGATGGTCTTGCCATGTTGATAACGGGACTTGCTCCGGATGTGCTTGTGATTGTGGGCGACGTGACGCGAGCGTGGGAGAGAGTCGGACCTATCGTGTCGGAATCCATCAAGCGCCGTTCGCTCACCAACGCGGTCACGCGGATTATTCCCACGGATCCCGAAGCTCAACCCAGATTGCGTGGAACAGTTGCGATGGTTTTACAGAAACACTTTGGCGCACCAGTAATTGCGTGAACAACCTGCAGTCAAAAAGATGTGTTAATCGTGCCGATATAGTTCTGATGGCGAATTAAATATGGTTTTCAACTTGGATTATTGTAGTGAGATGAAAGATGTGAATACAACGTATTTGATGAGGGCTTCCGAAACAAATGGGTCGGAGACTGTGGATAACAGCGAAACTGATGTAGCAGACAGAGTTGCGAGGAGCATCGCCTACATGTCCCGCCACCTGAATCAACCGTTGCAGGTGTCAGTGTTGGCAGCTCAGGCGAATGTTTCCGCGTCCCATTATTTCGCTTTGTTCAAACGTTGCACTGGTTGTGCGCCGATTGATTACTTCACGCGAATGAGGATACAGCGTGCCTGCGAGCTGATTGAAACGACCGAGTTGAGCGTCAAGGCTGTGGCGACGGAATTGGGATATGATGACCCGTTTTATTTTTCGCGGGTATTCAAGTCTGTGACGGGGATTGCGCCCAGTGACTTCCGAAAAGCGGAGAAAGCTGGAAACAGCCGCGACAACCGGAGTGGTTACGGCCAGTCGTTGGTTGTCCGAAATGACAATGATCAGACCGAGGCATTGGGAGAGGGCTTCCGCGACAAGTTCTCATTCCTTCGCCGTAGCAGACTGGGTGCGGCTTGGAAATCGGTCGTATCACCGATGGTCGCATGAATACGTTTAGCTTCGATCTGTGACACAATGAAATGAAAAACCCTCAACGACAATCAGCAAGAACCAAGTTCCAATCCAAACAACCCACCAAACACAAAAACCAATGAAAACCACCGAAACCATCAAACAGATTCCGCGCCAGGCCCCAGGTACGGCGACCGGAATCGCATCCCTGCAAAGTATGAAAACCGGACTCACTCTCATCAAGTGTCTCGTGACGTTATGTTGCGCCTTCGCCACGACGGCAGCCTTTGGTCAGGCGACCCAAATATTCTGGGTCGGGCCTGCCGCTGCCACCCCTGGAGGTGCCAACCTCGGACGCTCCACTAACTGGCTCGGGGGCGCAGAGCCCGGACCCAGCACCATCGGTGTCTTTGATGGTACCGTTCCCGGCAATCTTCGCGTGTTCTCCCAGGACGGCATTAACGGTGCCGGTAACGCGATTGGAGGCGGTTTCGGCACGGAGGGATTCTCAATTGACATGACTCCCTCCCAGACCGGATCGCTGTCAGTCTTTTCTTCGGTTCCAGCATCTCCCAACATGGGGTTCAACTCAGTAAGAGTTCAGTCTGGTGCCGGTCAATTGATCATGGGAGAAAATGCCGCGAGACTTTGGCAAACCGTGTTTCGGCCGTCGGCCAGCCCCCACTATTGGATTAACGAGTCAGCCAACCCGGTCATCGTCAATCCCAGCCTGGTGCTTCAGGGTGGCGGAGGCAACGGCGGACATTCACTCATCTTTCAGGGGCCGGGCAGCTTCAACATAACCAACAATCTCCGGTCCAACAACGGCCCGGATAACCCAATCCCTGTCATATGGGAAAACACTGGCACGACGTTCTGGGCGGAAGGTTCGCCCAACGGCAACGGTGCTGCTCCCAACTTCAACCGGTTCAACACCCTCATTGGCCCCATCACCATCAGCGCGGGGACACTGGTGGTGACCACTCCGCGTTTGTTTCCCTTGAACAACGTCAACGGTAACACGATCACGCACGAAGGAACGCTTCTGAAGTTCGATCTCAGTGGCATTGGTGGCAGTTCGGACACGGTTCCGCGCATCATTTCCGGTGCCGGCCCGATCGAAATAAGCCGGGGAACGATCACATTCTCGGGTGCCAGCACAACGACGGGTACCATTGCGTTGAACGGTGGCCAATTGATTGCCGGCGGTGTGGAGAACGTTGGCGTTTCCGGGCCGCTCGGTGTCGGCGGAACCATTTCGTTCGGGGGCGGCACGCTGGGATTCAGCAGTGTCAACGCGTTTGATTACTCACCGCGCTTTAGTTCTGCCGCAGGACAACAGTACAGGATCAACACCGCCGGACAAAGCGTGACGTTCAACAGTGACCTGACAAGCAGTGGTGGTACGCTCACCAAGACCGGCCCGGGCAAGCTCACATTGGCCGGATCGAGCAGTTACACCGGCAATACCACCAACGCCTCCGGCGCACTGATTTTCCAAGGTTCCAAGACCGGCACCGGCAACATCCTCGGTGAGAACGGCACAACCCTCGGATTCACTGCGACCGGCACGCAAGTCACACCCGGCACGCTGACCGTCGGTACCAGTGGCAGTGCGGGGCTGCAATTCAACAACGTCAACAGCACCGCAACGTCAATCTTGGCACCGACCACGCTTTCTGCGGGAGGGCCAATTGACATCAATGTCGGCGGCGGCACCTTCACCGTTGGCCAGAATTATCCGCTGTTCTCTTGGACGGGCGGTTCGACACCGGCGGTCAGTCTCGGCTATGTGATCGGCGGAACGGGCCCGCTCAACACCAACCGCAACTCGATCAGATTGAACATTAACGCCTTGTCTTACGTCTGGGACGGTGTGACGGGAGGCAATTGGACCGATGCCAACAACTGGCGTGTCGGTGGCAGCCCGGTGACGTATTCCAATCCGAATCCGGCCTTGTTCGATGACACCGCAACGGGAACGACAAACGTGACTGTAGTTGGCGTTGTCCAACCCGGAAACGTTGTCTTCAATAACAGTTCCAAGCCGTATACCGTTACATCCAGTTCCGGCAACAACATCGGTGGCAGCGCCAGCCTGATTAAAGTCGGCACCGGCACGGCCACTCTGTCGGGTGGTTTCAACTCTTACTCCGGCGTTTCGAGTCTCTTTGAAGGAACACTCAGTGTTGGCGCGCTTGCTAATGGCGGCGTTGCCAGCGACATCGGCGCGTCTGGCAATGGCGCGGCCAATCTGGTGTTCAACGGCGGGGCATTGCAGTACACTGGCGGGGCGGCGAGCGTTGACCGCTTGTTCACACTTGGCACCGGAGGCGGCACAATTGACGCATCCGGCACCGGGGCACTGAACCTGAACAATACCGGCACAATCGGCTTGACCGGCCTCGGCGCACGTGTCTTGACATTGACAGGAAGCGACACGAACGATAACACGCTTGCCGCGGTGCTCGGTGACAGCGGTGATGCAACCGCAGTGACCAAGAACGGCGCGGGCAAATGGGTGCTGGCCGGAGACAGTGTTTACTCCGGCGTAACCACAATCGCCAACGGCACACTTCAGGTCGGTGCGGGTGGTGCGAGTGGTTCCTTGGGCAGCGGTGACGTCGTCAACAACGCCCAGTTGATCTTTGACCGTTCCGGCACCTTGACGGTCAACAACGTCATCAGTGGGACGGGCGGCATCGCCAAGAACGGGTCCGGCACTGTCATTCTTGCCAACAACAACACCTATGCCGGAACGACGGTGGTCAACGCGGGCACGCTGCAGGTCGGCAACGGCGGTGCCAGCGGCAACCTGAACTCGTCCTCGACCCTGACCGTCAACGGCACGTTCGTCTTCAACAGTTCCGGCACGCTCGCGCTCGGCAATGGAATCGCGGGAACGGGCAACATCGTCGTCAGAGGCGGCGGTCTGTTGCAGGCCATCGCAGGAAACACCTACACGGGCTGGACACTCATTGAGCCCGGTTCGACGTTCCAACCCTTCCGAGGGAACACCGGCGGATTGCTGAGTTCCGTCGTGACCAACAACGGCACGTTGCTGTTCATTCGCCAGGAAGCCGATGTGGCGGGCTACTCGAACAACATCGTCGGAACGGGCAGATTGGTTAAGGAAAACAACAACCAGAACGCCGGCGACGTGACGCTGGCCGGCAACAACACCTACACGGGCGGTACATGGATCGCCGGCGGCGGGCTTGTGCTGGGTGACGGCCTCAATCCGGGCCAGGGTTCGATCGTCGGGCCTGTCTTCTTTACCAACACCGTCAGCGGTGAATTGAATGACCGCTACCTCAGCATCAACCGCCCGGACGACATCGTCTTTGCCAACAGCATTACCAGCGTGGTGACGGACGGCTCGCCAGTGGCAAACCAGGGCAGGTTCGTCCAACGCGGCTTGGGCATGGTGACACTCACCGGCAATAACAGCTATCCGGGCACCACCACCATCAACGCGGGATCCACACTCCAAGTAGGCAACGGCGGCACCAGCGGCAACATTGGCTCAGGTGGCGTGACCGTCGAGGGCACACTGGTCTTCAACCGTTCCGACACTGTGACCATCGGCGCGGTTATCGGCGGAGCGGGCTCCGTGGTGAAACTTGGTAGTGGAACGTTGTTGCTGAACGGTGTGAACACCTACACCGGCTCCACCACAGTGAGCAACGGCATCTTCGGCGGTTCAGGCACGCTCGCCGGACCAGTCACTCTGGAAGCGGGAACGACGCTGGCACCGGGCGCATCGGTTGGTACGCTCACCATCAACAGCGATCTGACCATCGGCGGCAACGTTGCCATCGAAGTTGACAAATCGCTCGCGCAGTCCAATGACATCGTAAATGTCACCGGCACGCTCACCAAGACCGGCGCGGGAACGCTGACAGTCGCGAACCTCGGCCCGGCCCTGCAAGTCGGAGACAAATTCACGCTGTTCAGCCAGCCGCTGACCGGCGGTGCCAGCCTGACAGTCACCGGTGCCGGTGCCACCTGGCAGAACGACCTGGCCACCGACGGCAGCATCACCGTGCTGACCGCCGCCCCGGCTCAACCGACGCTGAACTACACGCAGACTGGAAACAATCTGCAATTCACATGGACCGGCGGCGGCTACAAGCTCCAGTCACAGACCAACAACTTGAACGTGGGCATCAACAACGTCTGGGGCGATTACCCCGGCGGCGGCACCAGCCCCGTCAACGTCACGATTGATCCCACAAAACCGACGGTCTTCTTCAGGCTCGCACCCGTGCCTTGAGAAACGTCGAAATCGTGGTCAACGCGAACTAGAAAACATTGAGTGGGTGGCGGAAACGCCACCCACTCAAATCCGGAAAAATACGAAGAAAACAACGTGAATCGAAAGGATACAACAATCATGAATGCCTCCGGCATCAACCGATCATGGTCACGAGCGTTTACATTGATCGAGTTGCTCGTGGTCATCGCCATCATCGCCATCCTGGCTGCGATGCTGCTGCCGGCTTTGGCCAAGGCGAAATTTCGTGCCCAAGTGGTCAACTGCACCTCCAATTTCAAGCAATGGGGAGTGATGGCCAACATGTATGCCGGCGACTTCAAGGATGAGTTGCCTGGTACCTATTCCCTGGCGGGTGGTGGTTCAGGCAATCCATGGGACGTCAGCACCAATTTCGTTCCTGAAGTCGGCAAGTACGGCCTGACCGCGCCGATGTGGTTTTGTCCCGCAAGAACGGCGGAAACAGCCGCACAATATGCGAGGGCGGCTTCGATGACCCCCCCCAACAGACTATCCTCTTTGGACGATTTGAACGCGTTTCTGTCGTCCTATTACAACGGCTTCGTCATCATGAATCACAACTTGTGGGTGCAACGTGTGAGAATCACAACGTCACCTTTCGGAGGCGTCTCAAAAAGCCCTCCACTTTTCTCAACCGCAGGCACGCAGCCTAATACAGACCCGGCGAATTATGGCTGGCCTTCAAAAACCACCGACAAGGCCGCCGCCCACGTTCCGTTCATCAGCGACGCCTGCTTTGCGGGCTACGGAACGCCGAACAGCGTCAATCCGGCAGACATCAACATCACTGAGGCCAACAATCTCGCAACGTTGGGCTATCCGAAGAAATCATCGGGTCATGTTTTTGGCGGACGTATGTCGGGGCTGACCGTCAACGCGGCTTTTGCGGATGGCCACGTTGAAACCCGAAAAAACCATCAGATTCGGGGTGTATACAAAGCTACGGACGCCGGGTGGTTTTATTGATGCAAGATTTGTTCCGGTGGGCCGGCACCAAGCACAATGCGACAGCCGTTCAATTCCAATTCAAACCGCAGAGTGCGGAGGTTTCCTTGGTTGCCACCGAGGCGGAGAGGATTCACGCTGATCGAGTTGCTGGTGGTCATCGCGATTATCGCGATTCTCGCGGCGATGCTCCTGCCGGCGTTGAGCAGGGCCAAAGCCCGCGCTCATGGCATCAAATGCCTCAGCAATCTTCGTCAACTGCAACTTGCCTGGGTCACGTATTCAGGGGATTTCAATGAAAGACTGGCTTTCAACGGCGGGGTTGGTGCCGCCGCCACCAGCCTCACGGACGCGCTTTATGTCAATGCGCAGAATAATCCGAGCAACATTTGGGTGCATGGCATGATGGGCGGTCTTGGAATATCGGGAGGCGCAACGTTGCCGGAACTGGTTCAGGCCGGCTCGCTGTTTCCCTACGCAAAAAATCTGGGGATTTACAAGTGTCCGGCAGATCTAAAGACCGGGACGGTGCCCGGCGGTGACCCATTCAATCCAAGAGTTGCGCCCACCACCAGAAGCATGTCCATGAACGCGTTCATGAATCCGCTCAACACCGGAACCATGGGGGCCAATCTCGCAAGGTTTTACCGAAAGCAAACGGACATCACCGTGCCATCACCGGTGGATACTTGGGTGTTCATAGACGAATCTCCCGGCACCGTCAACGACGGCTTGTTCGTGTGCGATCCATTTGGTGAGCCATCCGTGTGGAGAGATCTCCCAGCCGCCTACCACAGTGGATCGGGTGGAATCTCTTACGCCGATGGCCATGCCGAAATCAAAAAATGGCGCGACGGTACAATCTTTGACGCGCTCAACAACAATTTTAGACCGGATGCCGGTCAGTATAATAGCACTCCAAAACAAAGCCCGCCCTTAGATCTGAACTGGTTGCAGGCGCGCTCAACAGCCCGCAAATAATAGTGATTGTTGATCAAGAAGTTATGAAATACGCAAATTTCCTCCAACTGCCGCCAGTGTCGGATCTCGATCAATGGGCTTCAAGGTCCGTTGTCCGGGAACTTTTAGTCATTCAAAATCGAAAATAGTGTATATTGTTAAAAAAAGATCATGAAAAAGGGATTCTCACAAAAGGGTGCGTTCACATTGATTGAACTGCTGGTGGTCATCGCAATCATCGCGATTCTCGCGGCGATGCTGTTGCCGGCGCTGGCGAACGCGAACGAAAAGGCCAAACGCATAAAATGCCTGAACAATCTGAGGCAAATCGGCGTTGGCGCGATGATGTATGCCGGCGATTTCCAAGACAGAGTTCCGCGCGCCGCAGCGCAAGGGGCCGATCCCAATGCGGCCAACGCCACGGCCTTTGCGCCAACAGCCATACCCACCCCGGTCGTGGATGCGTTCACGAGCTATTTGAAGATGCAGGCGAATGACAAATCCGTTTGGACGTGCCCAAACCGCCAGTTGAACCTGCCTGTGCCGCATGCAAGCTCTCCTCAATGGTACATCGGTTACACCTACTTTGGCGGGATTACAAGATGGAGTTCCGTTCCTGGAGGGAGCAATCCGTTCGCTCCCAATCCTGCGCCCAGTGCTTACAGCCCAATCAAATTGAGCTTGGCCAAGCCCCACTGGACTCTTGCATCGGATGCCAACATGAAGGTGAATGGCCAATGGACCTCACAATTTGATTTTTCCGGTGCCAACGCGGCGTGGCGTTTCGAATACGATTTGAGTCCGCCGCATCCTGCCAAAAACGGAGATCCCGTCGGCGGCAATCAAGTCTTTGCTGACGGTTCGGCCAGATGGGCCAAATTCGCCGATATGTACCGCTTCATCAGATATGCTGGAGCCATCGGCCAGATTGACTGCTATTTCTATCAGGATTCCTCTGACTTTGCCCCGACGTTCGTCAACGTTCTGCCCAATCTCAAATGAGATCGGGCGTTTGACCCCTTAAGTCGGGCATGGTCAGGAGTGTCGGCGCAGATTGGATTTGACTGAAAACCGCCAGCCGGTCTATCCAGCGCTTCCGAGTCAGTCCTCCCTTCTTATGAAAGGGCAAGTCGAATCCATGTGGGGTCAGTCCTGTCCCTCGCCCTGCAAGGATTCTCCTGTTGCGAAAAATCCGGTCCACAAGTGCCATGAGAATCATTCAACAGTGGGTCATCGGTTTGTTCACCGCTGTTTCGGTTGCGCACGCCGCTCCATTCGTCAGCCCAATGTTTGGAGACAACATGGTGTTGCAACGCGACCGCACAAACATCGTCTGGGGCTGGACGGTGCCAGGCCAGACTGTCCGCGTGGACATCGCCGGTCAAATCGCAACGGCCACCGCAGGCGCTGATGGTCGCTGGCAGGCGCGGTTGATGCCGCCGGAAACTGGCGGGCCATACACGCTGACCGTCACCGGCGGGACGAATGTGCTGTTCACCAACGTGCTGGTTGGCGATGTTTGGCTTTGTGGCGGCCAGTCGAACATGGAATGGCCGCTGGCCCGTGCCCGCAACGGTGACGCGGAACTTAATGCTGCAAATCATCCCCAACTGCGCCTGTTCAACGTCAGGTCCCGCAGCGCCTATGCTCCCGTGTCAGAAGCTGTCGGCGCGTGGAAAGTCTGCACACCGCAAACTGCCACGGAGGATGGAGGCGTGTCCGCAGTCGGATATTTCTTCGCCCGCAAAATCCAGTCAGAAACCAACATTCCCATCGGACTCATCAAAGATTGCATCGGCGGAACGCCCGCCGAATCCTGGGCCAGCGCGACAGCACTCCGTTCTCATGGAGACTTTGACGCCGCGTTGAAAGAAGTCGAACGTCTCCACTCCAAAGGCGTGCCGGAGTACGGCAATTTCATTTCCCACTGGTACGACGAATTCGACGTTGGCCAGAAGGAGAACTGGCAGGCAGCCGGTCTGGACGCCGCCGATTGGAAGCCAGTGACGCTTCCCGGCGGTTTCGTTGAACTTGGATTGCCGGAGTCGCCGGCGCTAGGTTATTTCCGAAAGACAGTCGTTCTGCCGGACCCGTTGCCCGCCGGCACGGCGCGACTGCGACTTGGCGTTGTCGAACGCATGGATACGGCCTATGTCAACGGTCGTTGGGTGGGTGCGAGCGCGTGGGTTGAGAATCCACGCAATTACGCCATTCCCGGCGACCTTCTCAAACCCGGCACAAACGTCATCACCGTGCGTGTTTTCAAGACCAAACCCGACGGCGGTTTCAAATCCAATCCGGAACAACTGAAACTCGTTCTCGGTGACAAGTCGGAGATTCCGCTCGCGGGCGATTGGAAGGGCAAAGTCAGTGTGGACGCGCAACCGCCGCATCCGATGCCACAAGGCTTCGAGAACTGGCCCACCATGCCGTCAGTGCTTTACAACGGCATGATCGCTCCCGTCGCGCCCTTCGGAATCCGCGGAGCAATCTGGTATCAGGGCGAAGCCAACGCCAGCCGGGCGTTCCAGTATCGCACGTTGCTGCCGGCGATGATTGCTGACTGGAGGCGCGCTTTCGGGCAGGGCGACTTTCCGTTTTACATCGTGAGCCTCGCGGCGTTCATGCAGCACAAGGACACGCCCGGGGACGACTGGTGGGCCGAACTGCGCGAGGCGCAGGCGTTGACTGCCGCCACCGTTCCCAATTCCGGCCTGGCCATCGCCATTGATGTCGGCGACGCCAACGACATTCATCCCACGGACAAAAAGCCCGTGGGCGAACGTCTCGCGCTGTGGGCGCTGGCAAGAGATTACGGGCGAAACGTCGTGTGTTCCGGACCGGTTTTTGATCGCGTGGAAACCTTGCCCGGAGCGTTGAGACTGCATTTCAAAAACACGGACGGCGGTTTGGTCGTCAATGGCGACACGCCCGCAGAATTCGCAATTGCAGGCGCAGACCGCAAATGGTTCTGGGCCGAGGCGAAAGTGGACGGCGACACGATCATCGTTTCCTCGCAGTCTGTCCCCGATCCCAAAGCGGCGCGGTACGCGTGGCAGTCCAATCCCGTGGCTGCCTTGTTCAACGGCGCGGGCCTGCCCGCCGTGCCGTTCCGCACGGACGACTGGCCGTTAACGACAGCGAATGTCAGGTGACGAGCACGGAGCGCGGACGATCCCGGTCCTCAGCGCACGAGTCACGATCATGTTTCGAATGTCACCGGCGCATGTCGGCGCGGTGCATGGCGGCAGGAACTTCTTATGAAACATGACACCTTCTTCAATCTGTGCGTTGTGGCCGTTTGTTGTTCTGCGGCAACGCTTCACGCCGCCTCGGTCACAATCCAGGCGGAGTCAGGGTCGTTGGGCGCGAACTTCACCACCGGTAACGACTCCGACACGCAATACATCACCGTCACCCCAAGCAGCGCTGGGGGCAGCCCGTCGAACTCAATGCGAGTCGCCACCTATCAAGTGACGTTCCCGGAGCCGGGAAATTATGACCTTTACGCGCGGGTCAGGGTTGGCCCGGACACGTTCAGCGACGACAGTTTTTTCTATGGCAACGGATTCGGAATCAAAACCGTCACGAACAACAACGACTGGATTCTCTGCAACAATCTGGCCAACGTCGGATACACGGCGACTGCAGACATCGTGGGTGGAGAAGGTTCGGCGGGTAGCCAGGTGTGG
>DAOLDN010000028.1:0-14738 GCA_035327385.1 Verrucomicrobiota bacterium
CTGGGGCAAGCCGACGCTCATCAACAACGTCGAGACGCTGGCGATGGTGCCGTGGATTCTGCGCAACGGCGCGGAACAGTTCGCAGCGATTGGCACAGCAAAGAGCAAAGGAACCAAAGTCTTCGCGCTCGCAGGCAAGATTCGCCGGGGGGGACTGATTGAAATTCCGATGGGCACCACCATCCGCGAGATCGTGGAAGGCATTGGCGGCGGGGGGGGCGAAGGGCGGCGGTTCAAGGCGGTGCAAATTGGCGGGCCGGGGGGCGGTTGTGTGCCGGCGCGACTGGCGGACACGCCGGTGGATTTCGAATCGTTACGCGAGGTGGGCGCGATCATGGGCAGCGGCGGGCTGGTGGTGTTGGACGACACGAGCTGCATGGTGGACATCGCGCGGTATTTTCTCCAGTTCACCCAGGATCAGTCATGCGGCAAATGCACGTTCTGCCGCATCGGCACCAAACGCATGTTGGATATTCTCGACCGGCTCTGCACGGGCAAGGCGACGCGGCAGCAGCTTGAAGAATTGGAAAAGCTCGCCGCGCAGGTCGGCGCGGGAAGTCTGTGCGGCCTCGGCAAGACCGCGCCGAATCCGGTGCTCACGACTTTGCGCTATTTCCGCGACGAATATGAAGCGCATTTGCAGGGCCGGTGTCCGGCGCGGAAATGCACCGCGCTGATTCATTACAGCATCAACGCGGATTGCACCGGCTGCACGATTTGCGCGCAGCACTGCCCGGTGGATGCGATTCCGATGACGCCCTATGCGCGACACGTGATTAATGATGAGAAATGCACGCGGTGCGATACGTGCCGGCAGGTGTGTCCGCACAACGCCGTGGAGGTGAAATGAAAAAAGCTCCAAGCTCCAAACTCCAAGCTCCAGAGAAATTCCAAGCTCCAAGCACCAAACCGCCGAGGACAGCTGGCTTGGAATTTGATGTTTGGTGCTTCTCTGGTGCTTGGAGTTTGGAGCTTGGAGCTTTTAAGGCCGTATCCATTTGTGGTTAAAACTGTGAACGACTCATTCTCCATCACCATTGACGGACAACCGGTTGAGGTTCAACCGGGCGACAGCGTGCTTGCGGCGGCGCGTCGGTTGGGGTTGGATATTCCGACGTTGTGTTACCTGGAGAAGTGCGGCCCGCTGAACACCTGTCAGGTTTGTCTTGTGAAACTCAATGGCAAGCTCGTGCCGTCGTGCGGCACGAAGGTCGCGCCGGGCATGGCGATTGAGAGCGAGACCGAGGAGGTCCACGAGGCGCGGCGCACGGCTTTGGAACTGTTGTTCAGCGATCACGTGGGGGATTGTCTCTCGCCGTGTCATCGGCTGTGTCCGCTGCAACTCAACATTCCGGCCATGCTGCGGCACATTCACACCGAACGACTGGATGAGGCCATCGCCACAGTGCGGCAGACGCTGCCGTTGGCGGGCGTGCTGGGTCGGTTGTGTCATCATCCGTGTGAGCAGGGTTGCCGGCGGGGCAATTGGGACTCGCCGGCGGCGATTCGCGACATGGAACGATTCGTGACCGATGAAGAATTCAAGCGTAACGAACCGCAAACGCCACCGCGCAAACCGGCGACGGGAAAGAGTGTCGTCATCATCGGCGCCGGGCCGGCAGGACTGGCCGCGGCATTCTACCTGACGCGCGAAGGCCATCGCGTGGTGTTGGCGGATCGGCGGCAGGCGGCGGGCGGGACATTGTGCGACGTAACCGAAACCCAACTTCCAGCGAAAGTTCTGGCGGCGGAGATTTCGACACTGGAGCGATTGGGAGTGGAATTCAAACCCGGCGTGGAACTTGGCAACCAGATCCGGCTCGAAGGTCTGGCGCGCGCGTTCGACGCGATCTTTCTGGCCGTCGGGGAAGTCACGAAGGACGAAGTCGTTTCACTGGGTTTGCCGGCGGCGGGCAACTCGATCAAGACCGACCCGAACACCTGCCAGACGGCGCTGGCCAAAGTCTTTGCCGCCGGCAGCGCGGTGCGACCGCAGAAGCAACTGGTCAAGGCGATGGCCGAGGGCCGGGCGGCGGCGGAATGTGTGCATCGTTTCGTCAGCGGCCAGCCAGCACGACGACCGGAAAAACCGTTCTCCAGCATCATGGGCCGGTTGGAGCCGGGCGAATTGCGCCAATTCCTCCGCAGCGCCAGCGCGACGGGCAGCGTTTCGCCCTGCGACCGTTGCGCCGGCCACACGCGCCAGGAAGCCGCGCTCGAATCTTCGCGTTGCCTGCATTGCGATTGCCGGTCGAGCGGCAACTGCGTGTTGCAGCATTACGCGCAGGTGTATGGCGCGGACGCGAATCGTTTCCGCAGTGAACGGCGCGAGTTTGACCAGCAACTTCAACCCGGCGGCATCATCTTCGAGCCGGGCAAGTGCATCCTGTGCGGCATCTGCGTAAAACTGACCGAACCGGCCGCCGAACCGCTCGGGTTGACGTTCATCGGGCGAGGCTTCGACGTGCGGGTGAGCGCGCCGTTTAACGCGGCGATCGAAGCGGGCTTGAAGAACGTTGGGGCAGAATGTGTGAAGCATTGCCCAACCGGCGCTCTGACGTTTGCAGAACAGAAATCCCGCCCAACGGGATGAGAACATCACCTGCTTGGTCATGTAATGAGTAATCATCTCTTTCCTCGCGGCGCGGGTTCGTATTTACTTGCGCCATGAAACTCATCCTCGCGCTTGCCATTACATTGCTGTTGACCGGGACCACAGCGTCGCCTGCCGCTGATCAATCCCCTGAAAACGCAGCCACAAACCGTTTTCGCGGGCCGGTGGGCCTGCAACTCTACAGTTTGCGCGATGAGTTTGCGAAGGATGTACAGGCAAGCCTCTTCAAGGCTCATAACCTCGGCTTCCATTTTGTCGAACTGGCCGGCACCTACGGCAAAACGCCGGAGGAATTCCGCAACATGATGCGCGCGGCTCACATCCAGCCCATCGCCGGGCATTTCAGTTACGACCGGTTCCGCGACGATCCAGAGGGTGTGGCAAAAGAGGCGAAAGCTCTCGGGCTGCGATTCGCCGGCGTCGCGTGGATTCCCCACGAGTCACCGTTCAACGAGGAAAAAGCCCGCGAAGCCATCAAGGTTTTCAACCGCGCCGGCGAAGTCCTGTCGCAACACAACATCGGTTTTTATTACCACAATCACGGCTATGAATTTCAGCCTCACGGCGACGGCACGTTGTTCGACCTCATCGTCGCGGAAACCAAACCCGAATGGGTCAGTTTTCAGATGGACGTGTTGTGGGTAGTGCTGCCCGGCCAGGACCCGGCGAAACTCATGGAGAAATACGCGGGCCGCTGGTCCACAATGCACTTGAAGGATTTGAAGAAAGGCGTGGCAACCGGATCCCTTTCCGGCAAGACAGACAACAGCAACAGCGTTCCGATAGGCGAAGGCCAGACCGACTGGCCCGCGTTGTTGCGCGCCGCGCAAAAGGCCGGAGTGAAATTTTACTTCGTCGAGGACGAATCGCCCGACGTGCTGGAACAGCTTCCAAAGAGCGCGAATTATCTGCGACAAGTGAGATTCTGACCCGAATCCCGCGAACGACAACCATCCCCTTCTCCGCATGCGCGTCATCCAATTCATCACGCTCAAACGCCATTTGCTTAAACTGGCCGCCACTCTTACGGTCGCCGTCCCGGCAATCATCGCGTCGCCGACATTTTCGCAGGCCACGGGCAAAGCGCCCACAGACGAAATGCTTCCCGGCAAAGGCCCGGCGCAAAAGGGCGACTGGTTCGATAAAATCTGGACCGAACGCAGGACGGAGTTCAGTCAATCGAAAGAGGCCGACCAAGGGGCGATTGTATTTCTCGGAGATTCCATCACACAAGGCTGGGGCGATTTACGACAGCATTTCCCGAAGTATCATTGCGCCAACCGCGGTATCGGCGGCGACACCACGCGCGGCATTCTCTACAGGCTTCAGGAAGACGTGCTGGACCTGAAACCCGCCGCAGTCGTGTTGTTGATCGGCACCAACGACATCGGCATCGGTGCCGACCCCGCCGACATTGCCGAAAACATGAAAGCCATCCTCGCCGCCCTCAAGGCCGCAAATCCCAAAATGCCGGTCATCGTGTGCAAAGTGATGCCCAGCGATTCCAGCAAGCAACGACCCGCCGACAAGATCCAGAGGCTCAACGCGCTGGTGGACGAAATCGTGGCTGCCGACGCGCAGTTCATCCGATGCGACACCTACAGCATTTTTGCGAACGAAAACGGCAACGCGAAGAAGGATGAATTCCCCGACCTGCTCCACCTCAACGCAGCCGCCTACGCCAAATGGGTCGGGGCGTTGGACCCCATCCTGTCCAAGCTGAATCCGCCCCCAGCCCGGACAACCGCCACCACGCCAAAGTAACCACGTCGAGCAACGGCCGAACGGCCTTCGGATACGTCGCACACCGGAAGCAATTTGACGTTGTCACGGCGCGCGGACGGCCCCCGTCCGCAGGACGCCCGCACGGAGACGCTCTGAAACATTTCGATGTTTCATCGCCACTCACGCGCTGCGACCGGGAAATCGGTCGCGCTTCCCAATGCGCAGATTTAGGTTTCCCCCGCCGCTCCGATTTGATTGCATGTGGCCGACAAAATGAAAACGTTCGCCCAACTCGGCTTCCCCGGACGGCTCATCGCCGTCGAAGGTCTCGACGGCTCGGGCAAATCCACCCAAATCTACCTGCTCAAACGCTGGCTCGAACTGGAAGGATTGAAGGTCTATTTCAGCGAGTGGAATTCGTCCGAACTCGTCAAGGCCGCCACCAGCAAGGGCAAAAAGCAAACGCTGCTCACGCCGACGACCTTCAGCCTCATTCACGCCACAGATTTTGCCGACCGTTACGAACGGCATCTCGTTCCGCTGCTGCGCGCGGGTTATCTGGTGTTGTGCGACCGCTACATCTTCACGGCGTTCGGTCGCGACGTGGTGCGCGGCTGTCCGCCGGAATGGGTTCGCGGCATCTACAATTTCGCGGCGCTCCCAGACTTGACGTTCTTTTTCAAGGCGGACCTTGAGGTCTCCTTGAAGCGCATCCTCGATGGCCGTCCGCAACTCAAGTATTTCGAAGCCGGCATGGACCTGCGATTGTCCGCCGATCCTTACGAAAGCTTCCGCCTCTTCCAGGGCCGGATACTGGAGCAATACCTCGCGATGAGCACTCAGTTCAACTTTGCGGTCATTGACGCCAATCAGCCGGTGGAGGCACAACAGGCCGTGGTACGACAGCTCGTGGCCAGCAAGATTGATCTGAACCAGTTCAAACGGTCGGGCCGCCCACTGCCTCCGAAAGTCGCCCACAAAAACACCTTCAAGTCCATGGAGGTGGCTGAATGAAACGCGCCAGGGCCAGCACCATCGTAGTTCCCGCCCGCGGCAAACGCCGTTTCTACGGCCACGGCGTGCCCGGGGTGAACCTCAACGAACTGGGCGGAAAACTCATCGTTGTCGAAGGCGCGGACGGTTCGGGCCGGTCCACGCAGATCGCCATGCTCGTCGAATGGCTCGAAGGCTGCGGCCACGCCACCGTTCAGGTCGGCCTCAAACGCTCCACGCTCGTCAGCGAGGAACTCGAACGCGCGCAAGAGGGAAACATCCTCAGCCGCACCACGCTGGGACTGTTCTACGCGACGGACTTTGCCGACCAGTTGGAAAACATCATCCTGCCGGCGTTGCGCTCGGGCTTCATCGTTCTGTGCGACCGTTACATTTACACGCTCATGGCTCGCGACCTGGTGCGCGGACTGGACGCCGCCTGGCTGAAAAATCTCTACGGCATCGCACCGCAACCGGACGCCGTGTTTTATCTCAACGTCCCGCCGGAGGAACTGGTGCAGCGCAACTTCGCCAAAACCGCCACGCTCGACTACTGGGAAAGCGGCATGGACCTCGGCCTGTCGCGCGACATGTTCGACAGCTTCATGAAGTACCAGGACGCGATGCAGAAGATTTTCAAGCAACTCCAGGCGACGTATGGCTTCGACATTGTGGACGCGACGCGACCGGCGGAAACCGTAAACGCCGAATTGCGCGAGAAAATCAGCGGTGTATTGGCCGGGAAATAGATTCCAGCACCGCGCGGAAGCATCGCTTGAACGTCGCGGAAGTCTGGCAGTGTTCCAAAAGCGCGGTAGTGCTTAGATCATGGCAGACAACTCCAAGTCCAACTACTTGATCGGTGTTGACCTCGGCGGCACCAAGATATTCGCCGGCGTTTTCACACCGTCGCTCGAATGTGTCGCCACGGCCAAGTTGAGCACCAAACCGCAACGCGGCCCCAAGGAAGTCATCGAGCGCATCGCCCGCTGCATCAACGACGCCGTGGATGAGGCCGACCTTTCCCTGAAGCAGGTCAGCGCCGTCGGAATCGGTGCGCCCGGGGCGATTGATCCCGACTCCGGCACGGTATTCTTTGCGCCCAACCTCGATGGCTGGAAGGACGTGGGGTTGAAGAAAGAACTGGAAGAGCATCTCAAAGCTCCCGTGTTCGTGGAAAACGACGCGAACATCGCCGTGCTGGCGGTGCAAGAGGTCGAGTTGAAAGGCAAACCCAAAAACGTGCTGGGCGTGTTTGTCGGCACCGGCATCGGTGGCGGTTTGATCCTCAACGGCGAACTCTACAACGGCTTCAACCACACCGCCGGCGAGATCGGCCACATGATCATTGACTTAAACGGTCCCAAATGCGGCTGCGGCAACAAGGGTTGCTGGGAGGCGCTGGCCAGCCGCACCGCGATCTTCCAACGCATCAAGGCCGGGGTGAAGAACGGCGAGAAAACCATGCTCACCGAAATGCTCGGCGAGGAACTGGAAGACATGCGCAGCGGCGACCTTCGCAAGGCGATGCGGCGCGGCGACAAATTCGCCGCCAAGGTCGTTGAAGAAACCGCAGAATACCTCGGCATCGGCCTTTCGAACCTCATCAACATTTTCGGCCCGGAAGTGGTGGTGTTGGGAGGCGGATTGATGGAAGCGCTCGCGGATGAAATGATGGAAACCATCGTGAAGACCGCAAAAGAACACGTGATTCCGGGCACGATGAAGGGCGTGGACATCATCGCCTCAAAACTCGGCGACGACGCCGGCATCACCGGCGGCGCGGTGCTGGCCAGGCGCGGGAGCAAGTGACTTCAGACGCCCGCCGCACCCGTTACGACTTCAACGCGTCGCGCAATTCCTGTTTGTAATCGCGCGTCGGTTCCCCGTAGCCGGCTTTGCGAATGGCGAGTGCGGGCGCGATTCTGTGTCCACCAGTTTATCATGGTAGGAATTGGGCGCTCGGTGCCAGTTCATCGCCTGTTGCACGAGTCGGTTCGTCACGCCGGGATCATCCACAAGCCGCGACGCCAGCCGGCGGTCGCGCACGGACCACGGCTTGCCATCCTCGCGCTTGATGATCAGTCGCGCGGCGATGCGCGCCTTGCGCCAGTACGGGTCCATCAGGCGGTTCAATTCATTGCTGAAATCCTGCGGCTTCATTCGACTGCCAATCTATACAACAGACGAAGCCTTGCGGCAACGGCGCAGTCGGGCAAAGGCCGCCAACATTCAGCCATTTCCTGAGAATTTCCGTCGTGCCGCGCGAATTCGCGTTTCCACACGGCGCAGTTTGCGATCGACCTTTTCCAGAATCGTCGGCTGCTCGTCGCGCTCAAGAATGTACATCTTCGCCAACAGCGGCGAACGGGCGATGTCTTCCGGCGTCGTGTTCTTCACTTCCACGCCCGGCATGAGATCCACGCCGGATTTGTGGAATATGTGCCGCACCATGGCCGAGCAGAAGAGCGCATGGTCGCGCGCCAGCAGATTGCTGTTCGGGCGCAGGTTCTGGTGGCGCAGCGCGATGAGCGTGCCGATCAGTTCGCGCAACGAGTAACCTGTGCGCGCGGCGACCAGTTCCAATCCTTCCCGGATCAGCGCGGCTTCCTGCTCTTTGGTGAGATTAAAGTCGAGCACGGCGAGGCGTGTGTAGATGTCGCTGTCGTGATATTTTGTTGCCCGGTTTTCCTGCACGCCAAGCTGGATGTGTTTGTGGTGAAATTGCAGGTCGGATTCGATGACCCAGTGATGACCGTCCGCCCGCTTGCCTTCAAACAGGAACGCATGTGACCAACGGCTCCAGCGCCGGGCGGAGCTGAGGTGACGTTGCGCGCGGGCGATAGCCACGTCCACTACCGTGCGTCCGCCAGCCAGGCCGACACACGACACGCGGGCGTATTGCGAGAGAAACTCCTGATTGCTCAAACCGGTGACACGGATGATCTGGGATGTGGTGTTGCCGGTTGTCACCTCAAGCACCAGTTGGAGGTTTTGGACTGCGGCGGCAAGCAGAGTGCGACGCCGCTTTCGGATGGAACGCTCGCGTTCAAAGTGCTGTCGCCGCTGCGCTCTGCCAGCGCAGTCCAAAACGTTATCGGCGATAAAAAAACTTCCGTCATATCCGTCAGTCTTCGGCTACAAGACCGCTCTCACTCGTCGTCCCCCTCGATCAGCAGCATCTGCCTTGGTGCCAGCAGCAATTCGAGCGTGGCGCAGCGACCGTATTTGATCGCGTCCGTGGACAGTTTGCAAAGGCCGCCCTTCTTCATCAGCACCGAACCTCCGGCGTCGCCGAAAACCAGCGTGGAGATCAATTCGCTCAAATACGGTTCGTGGCCGGAAAGCAGAACGTTATCGGGCTTCAATCGTGTCAATTCGCTGACAAGCTTTTTTGCGTCGCCGCCACAGGCCAGTTGCTCCGAATTTTGCAGGATGTTGCGGGCCTTGAATTCATCCGCAACGATCTCTGCCGTGTGTCGCGCGCGAACGTAGGGGCTGGTGAGAATGAGATCGAATTCCAGTCCCATTTCGCGCATGGCCCTGGCGATGCTTTTCATGCGTTCCTCGCCCTTCAACGTGAGCGGACGATCCGCGTCATTTTCAAAACCGCGCGTGCCGCGTTCGACAGCGATGCCGTGGCGGAGAAGATAGATGTTCATGTTTTTTGGGGTTTCGGCTTTTCAGATTGTTTTTGCGGGGCGAACGGGCGTGGCGGCCAGAACTGGCCCAGTTTGCCGGCGGCGTAGAGATACACACGGATCAGCCATTGCCGTCGCTTGTGCAATTCCTCCTCCAATTTGCACACTGCCCTGCCGGTGACATTTTCCTTCCGTCGGAACTTGCCGAACGTGGCGATGAGCACCTCCACGTCCTGGATGTCACCCATCAACGACTGGTAACCTCGCATGGCGCGGCGGTGTTCATCGGTCAGAGCGGGCAGCAATGGCGACAGCGCCTCGGCCATGTAGCGGAATCGTTTGAAGGCGATGCGGGTGCGGTGGATCGTTTCCGTGTCCTCGCCGCGAACCTTCCCGCAAAGCGTCGCCACGCGTTTGAACGCGCGGTCAACGGAAGTTCCCACCGCCTTGAACGCCGCCTCCGGTGTCATTTGTTTGCGCCGGTGTTTGACGGCCTTGTGAAACACCCGGATGCGCCGACCGGTGCGCCCGGTTTTGATGCGTTTGACCGCCTTGCGCGTGGCACGCAGGAAACGGTCCTCGCGCCGCACCAGCCACTCGTGAAACTCTCGCGCCGCCGGAAACTTTTCCGTCAAATGCCCCACGTAGATCAGTTGCACCTGCGTGTCGCGGAGTTTGTCGAACGTGTCGAGATGCGCCTTGAGTGAGACGCGGGCCTTTTCGATGCCGGCTTCGGGAAGAAACGCTCCGAGCAGTTCGATGGTGGACAGCAGGCGGCGTGTCTCGACCCGCGATTGGTGGACGGCGGCTTCAGAAAAGCCCTCCTGACATTGTTTGAGGCGCTTGCGGTAGCGATTCCAGCCCGTGTCCAGCGAATCGGCCAGATGCTTGAGCACATCCGGCGTGGCGGTGCTCGAAGTTTTCCGGCGTTGGCCGCGCTTCATTGTCACCTGATTAGCACCCCGCTCGCGCATGGTGAAGATAATTATGCGTGAAACACCGGCTTCAGCTGCGGACGCGTGTTCCGTCAAGCGCCGCGCGACTT
Organism: Verrucomicrobiota bacterium; assembly: GCA_035327385.1. Taxonomy (GTDB): domain Bacteria; phylum Verrucomicrobiota; class Verrucomicrobiia; order Limisphaerales; family JADLHS01; genus DAOLDN01. The sequence continues at coordinate 10,019 of DAOLDN010000028.1, forward strand.
TTTCGCAAACGGCGAGGGCATCAGTTTCACGCGCGGATATGCCGCTTTGCCATCCACGGGTTTCTCAACGCCGTTCACCTTTGCCTCGGCAATCGCGATGAACTCCTGCTGGCTGTCGCGGCGTTTTTCGCGAGCCGCAGGCTTGCCCGGTTTCCACGAGGCGTCCGGCTGCAACAGGCGTGCCTTCGTGTTGTCGGCCAGCGCGACGTTCAGCAATTCGCGGATGACCCGCTCGCGAAGATTGCCGTCCTCGATGGGGAAAACCGTTTCGATGCGACGGAACAGGTTGCGTGGAAGCCAGTCCGCGCTGCCCACAAATACCTTCGGCGCGCACGCGTTCTCAAAATAGAATATCCGGCTGTGCTCCAGGAAGCGTCCCACGATGCTGCGCACGGTGATGTTGTCGCTGACGCCTCGAACGCCGGGCCTCAGGCAGCAGATGCCGCGCACGACAAGGTCAATCTTCACTCCGGCCTGCGACGCTCGATACAGCGCCTCGATGATCATCGGCTCGGCCAGGGAATTAACCTTGGCAATGATGCGGGCGGGCAGGCCGTCCTTCGCGTTGGCCGTTTCACGTTCGATGTATTCGATCATCCGCTTGTGGAGATCGAACGGCGCGACGACCAGTTTTCGCATCGGCTGGAACTGGCAGATGCCGGTGAGCAGATTGAACAGGTTTGTGACGTCCTCGCCGATGTCCGGGTCGCACGTCAGCAGGCCGACGTCGGTGTAGAGCCTTGCGGTGGAGGGGTTGTAATTGCCCGTGGCCAGGTGCGCATAACGGCAGATGCGGCCTTCCTCGTGGCGGACGATAAGGCACGCCTTTGAATGGATTTTGTAGCCGACCAGTCCGTACACGACATGAACGCCGTTTTCTTCGAGCTTGCGCGCCCACTGGATGTTGTTGGCTTCGTCGAAGCGCGCGCGCAATTCCACCACCGCAGTGACCTGCTTGCCGTTTTTGACGGCGTTCATCAACGCGCCGATGATTCGCGGGTCGCCGCCGGTGCGATACAACGTCTGTTTGATGGCCAGCACGTCGGGATCGGCAGCGGCCTGTTCGAGCATTTCCACGACCGTTGAAAAGCTCTCGTAGGGATGATGCAGCAAAATGTCGCGCCGACGGATGGCTTGAAACAAATCCTCCGCATCCTTCAACGCGGGAGACACAACAGGAACAAACGGCGGATACCGCAAATCCGCCGAGTGGTCGCCGTCGCACAACATCATCAGCCGGGAAAAATTCAGCGGGCCGTTGATGAGATACAGGTCATCATCGGTGAGATTCAGCGTTCGCAACAGGGCCTTGCGGATGGTGTCGGGACAATCGTGATCCAGTTCCAGCCGCACCGCAGCGCCCTTGCGGCGGTTGTGAAGCTCGTTCTCAACGGCGCGCAACAGATTTTCCGTCTCCTCCTGGTCAATGTAGAGTTCGCTGTTGCGCGTGACGCGAAAATGCCAGTAACCGAGAATCTTCGTTCCCGGAAAAATGTCCGCAAGGTGCAACTGGATGACCTGGCCGAGACGCACGTAAGCGCGATGGCCGTTGTCGCGCGGCAACTGCAACAGCCGCGGCAGTACGCGCGGCACTTGAACGACGGCCAGGTGCCGCAACGGCTGGCCGTCGCGCGCCAGTTCCAGTTGCACGATCATGTTGAGCGACTTGTTGAGCAGTTGCGGGAACGGGTGCGCCGGGTCAATCGCCAATGGCGTGAGCACGGGACGGATCTGCGTGCGATACAGTTCCTCCAGCCACACACGGTCGCTCTCGCCCAATTCGGAGGTTTCCAGCAGGCGTATGTCGTGGTCGGCCAGGGACGGTTTGATGTCATCGCGCCAGCAATCGTAAAGATCTTTGACCATGCGGCGAATGCGGGCCGTGACGGCCTTTAACGTCTCGGCGGCATTTTTGCCGTCGGCGGCTCGTTCGTGAGATTCGCTTTCAATCTTTTGCTTCAATCCGGCGACGCGCACCTCGAAGAATTCGTCGAGGTTGGAACTGGTGATGCAAAGGAATTTGAGCCGCTCGAGCAACGGAGTGGCGGGGTTCAACGCCTCGTCGAGCACGCGCTGGTTGAACTCCAGCCAGCTCAGTTCGCGATTGATGAAATGCCCGGGTTTGAATGACGTGTCTCTCACAACTTTTCCAAATGATGCCCGCGAATAGTGCCGGGCGCAACCCGGCTGCGAAAGTCCGGCAAGGTTACAAATGGGTGACAGGTTGTTCACAACCGGCCTTGGTGCGGTCGGCACAACGAGACGCGAACCACTCATGATTACCCTGCGGACACGGGAGTTTGCCGCGTCGCCGGGGATGAATTTCAGCTTGTGAACAACCGGCGAACAACTCGTCACCGCAATTTAACTTGGGCGGGCAACAGGGTGTTGTTCTAATGGGCGCATGTCGCAGGCACGCCGCGCCGTCATTGATGTCGGCACCAACTCCGTCAAATTACTCGTGGCCGACGTGGACAAAAACGTCGTCCTGCCCGTGTTGGAAGTCAGCAAACAGACACGGCTCGGACGCGGCTTTTACGAAACGAGACGGCTTCAACCGGACACCATCGAGACAACAGCGCAAGTGGTTGCGACGTTCGCAAACACGGCCTCGGAACTGGGCGCGTTGTCGGTGCGCGTCATCGCCACCAGCGCGGCGCGCGATGCCGTCAATCCCGACGATCTCACCACCGCCATCCACGCGGCTTGCGGGTTGCGCGTTGAGATCATCTCCGGCGAACAGGAGGCAGACTGGGCTTTTCGCGGCGTGACCACCGACCCCGCTCTGGCGAAGATTCCGTTGTTGCTGCTCGACGTTGGCGGTGGCAGCACGGAATTCATCCTGGGCCAGGGCGAGCAGAAACATTTTCGCCAGAGCTTCAACCTCGGCACAGTGCGTCTGCTCGAACAGTTCCCTCACGACGACCCGCCGTTATCAAAACAACTCGCTGACTGCCGCGGGTGGTTGAAGGATTTTCTGCAAAAACAAGTCCGGCCTGCCATCGAACCGGCAATGAACCGCGAATCGCGGCTTGATCCGCGTCATCGGGAAGTGCAACTCGTCGGCACGGGCGGGACGACCAGCATTCTGGCGAAGATGGAATTGCGGATGGATGATTTTGATCGCGACCGCATCGAGGCCGTGCGGCTCGGACTGGGAGTCGTGCGTGGGCAAACGGAACACTTGTGGCGACTGCCCATCGAGGAGCGCAGGAAAATCGCCGGTCTGCCCCCGAAACGCGCGGACGTCATTTTGATGGGGGCGGCGATCTTCGAGGCCGTGATGGAAGAATTCCATTTCGACGAACTTCGCGTCAGCACGCGCGGCCTTCGATACGCGGCGTTGATGGAATAGGACGCGACCCGCGCAACTCGCGGCTTGACCGTCGGGTGCGAAATTCCGATTGTCTGCGGACCAAAGATGCTCAAGTCACACGAACTTTTAGGTTTCATGTCGCCGGCGCTGGCGGGCGAAATTCTCAGTTTTGCGTTCGAGTCGGAAAAGCCGACCTACAAGGCGACACTTGCCGCCGTGGCGCAGGCGAGGCATTTGAGGCCGGTCTTCCTGGAACGCCAGCCTCGCGACCAGCGTCACGCGATGATGCTCTCGGCCCTCACCAAACCCGCGCTGGACATGGCTGCGGGAACGCTCATCCGGGCGTGGCTCGTCAAAAAACATCAGGCCATGCTGGTGGATTTCCTCAACGCTCTGGACATCCCGAATGAGAACGGTGTCGTCGAAGACCTTCCCGCCGGTGTGGACGACGCCAAATTGAAGAGCGCGGTGGAGACATTGCTGTCCAAGTATCCGCCGGAGGCCGTCGCGGTGTATCTCAACGCGTTCAACGACATGAACGAGGCCAACTGGTTGAATTTGAAGGCGCTGCTGGAAGGTGATTCGCGTCTGCAACTCGGCGGCGCAAACTGAGGCTTCACTCGGATTGAACCCTGTAAAACTCCGCGTCGCCGGCCAGCGGCGACGTGAAACGATATGACGCACCCGGCTGGTTCGTTATCAAAACATCGTTTTCGTTCGTGCTCCACGGCCCGGACGGATCGTCAGCGTGCAGCAGCTTGAATTGCGCCGGCAAACCCGAAGTCAGCGCGAAATCCACATTCACGTTCCCTTCCTGCACCACCGGCGCTTTTAACACGGTGACGGGAACGTTCATGAATTCATTCGTGGCCAGCACACGCCGCGTGAAACGCAATGAATGTATGGCCCCCTCGAAGAAATTGACCTTGTTGGCCCGCATCCCGATGGACGAGATTCCGTTGACCATTTGTGTCGCCGCCAGGTTGCCCGAGAGTTCCAACACGCCGTTGACGTAACTGCGGAACGTCGCGCCGTCGAACGTGGCCGCCAGATGATGCCATTGTCCGAGCGGATGTGTTTTCGCTGGATCAATCAACGTCAGGCTGGCGCTGGCGCTGGTCCTCAGAAAAACATCGGCATGCCAGGTGCCGTTTGTGATCCGCGCCTCAAGCGTGAACCGGTGGTCCGGAGGATTGTGCGACTGGATGTGGAAAATGCGGGGCTGCCATGCGTTGGTCTGGGTGATCGGATCGGGTCGGAATATCATTTCCACCGTGAAACTGGTCGCGCCCGCGATGGGATTCGTTCCAAGCGTGAGGCCGTCGTTGAGGCCGTTGAACAACACGGCATTTCCGTAAGGCGTGCCAGTCAACTGCGGACTTCCGTTGTTGGTTGCTGTAAAAC
>DAOLDN010000029.1:0-14513 GCA_035327385.1 Verrucomicrobiota bacterium
GCTCACTCTGCGTTTGCGCGCCGCCCGCGAACAATCGCACAACGCAACACACCCCGGTGGAAATCCCCCGCCAGACCACAGTTGATGCGGCACAATTCCTGGAAAACATGAGGGTTGGCATTTTGACATTTCATCTCGGCGCAAACTACGGCGCTTATTTGCAGGCCTGGTGCCTGACACAGGCCGTCCGAGAACTCGGCCACGACGCAAGCCTCATCAATTACAAGAACAAGGTCCTGCTGGATTCCAACAGCCTCAAACCGTGGGTCTATAGACGGCCTTTCAGGCTGTTGCACGACTTCAGAAAATATCGCGCGTTTCACAAGGCCCATGTCCACATGCGCCTCGAGCCGTTCACCAGCGATCCCGCCCGCGTGGACTGGAACGCCTACGACGCCATCGTCGTCGGCAGCGACATCGTCTGGAACTGCGAACTCCCCTACATGGGCCAGGACCGTTCCTACTTCGGCCAGTTCCAGGTCGCGTATCGTGGACGTCTGATCGCCTATGCGCCGAGCATCGGTCCAATGAATCCGTCCTACGCCGCGCCATCGTGGGTGGCGGAAGGATTGAAAAAATTCCATTCCATCGCCGTCCGCGACGCCAACACACAACAGTTCGTCGAGAACCAGATTGGCTCGCGCCCGCCGCTGGTCGTGGATCCCACCTGGCTCGCGACGCAAACTGAAACCGCCCAACTGTCCTACAAGCCCCGCACATCCCGCGAAATTCTCCTGGTCTATTCCTTTCCGCTCAAAGGCCGGATGGTGGACGAAATCAAATCATTCGCGCGCAAACACAATCTGCTGACGGTGGGTGTCGGTTACTGGCAAAATTGGTGCGACCGCAACTGGCCCGACGTTGACCCGTTTGAATGGGTTCAATTGTTCCGGCAGGCGAAATACATCGTCTCGGGAACGTTTCACGGCACACTCTACGCCATCCGCGAGCAACGACCCTTCTGCCTGCTGGCCAATGAAGGCAGCGACAACAAGGTCAGCACCGCCCTCGCCATCACCGGACTCAAAAACCGCCACACCTCCGACCCCGCAGCCATCGAACGCATTCTGCTCCAGCCCACCGATTACGACGCCGTGAAGACCAAACTTGAGGAACAACGGCGGCAATCATTGTTGCAATTGAAACAGGCATTGTCCTGAATCCCCATTGTGGCCCGACTAAAGAACTACACGCGCTCGCTGGCCTCCGGCTACGCGCTGATGGCCGTCAACATCGTTTACAGCCTGGCGATGATTCCGCTGGCGCTGACCCATCTGGACCAATCCGTCTTCGGCATCTGGGCCGTCGTCGTGCAAATCGGCGTCTTCCTCCAGTTGACCGATCTGGGCATGACCGGCGCGTTCGTGCGCATCCTCATTGAACACAAGGACGCGACCGACCGCAAAAATTACGCCTCCGTCATCAAGACCATGTGGATGGTGTTCTGTCTGCAAGGCGTGGTGATTGGCTGCCTCGGCTGGTTTCTCGCGCCGCTGCTTGGAAAACTCTTCAAAATTGACCCGGAGCTGCAACCGTTGTTCACGGACTTCATGCGGGTTTATCTGGCAATCTTCGGACTGACGATCGGGGTCAAGGTCTTTGAACTGACGCTCTCGGCGCATCAACGCAACGACCTCGTGAACCTAAACTCGATGCTGGGATTCGCCGCTGGATTTGCCGTTCTCTGGCTGGGACTGCGCTCGGGCTGGGGATTGTGGGCGGTGGTGTGGGCGTATGGCACCATCGTGCTTCTCAGTTCCTTCCTATCAGCGTGGCAGTCACGAAGGAACGGCGTTCTCCCATCGGGACTGATGGCGGTGCGCTTTTCCAGGGAACGATTCCAGGAGGTATTCGATTATGGCAAGGACAGGTTTTTGGTGACAGCAGGATACGTGGCGTTGCAAGCCGCGCCGACATTTCTTGTGACACGCTTCCTGGGTTTGGAAGCCGCCGCTGCGTGGATGGTGGGAACGAGGGCTTTCTACCTGTGCGTTCAAGCGGTGGGACGACTGTGCGATTTTGCCTATCCGGCATTTGCGGAAATGTATGTCCGCAACGAATTGGCGCGGCTCAAGAACCGGTTTATCTCCCTGCTCGACATCACGGTTCTGACAGCAGGACTGCTGGGTGTGGCCATCGCCCTGTTGAACACGGACTTTGTTACGGTCATTTCGCGCGGTGTTATCGTCTGGGACTCGCGCCTGGATCCGTTGCTCGGGCTGTGGCTAATTACAGTGATTATTCGCAAGACGGCATGGCTGCCGATTGGCGCCTCAATGCGATTGGGATTCATGCGATTCGTAGATGTCGCCGAAGCCCTCGTCATGATCGTTGGCGTTGTAATCATCCTAACTTGGAACGACACCTTGCAGGGTGCCCTCTTGGGTGTGTTGTTGGCGTCGTTCTTGGGCGGTGCGCCTTATTGTATTCGCCGAAGCGGACAAATACTGAATGTTGCCGGCTGGGGACTGCTTCGTGAACCGGTCGCAACCTTGTTATCCACTGTCGTTCCTCTGGCTATTGCCGCTTGGGTTTTGGACTTTCTGCCGAATCCGGGCGGATTAACTGGATTGGCATTGAAAGGAAGTCTTTTGGGAATAATCGCGGCGATGCTGTTGGTGGCTCGACCCAAATACCGAAATCTAATCGGTGAAATGGTCTGGAAATTGGACCGATGACAGTGAGTGAAGGTGACAATGCCTGTTCATCCGTCTGTACGCTTCATGGAGTCGAATAAGTTTCTGATGTCTATTGGCTTCCTGCGAGCCCAATTCGACGAAGCAACTCGACAAGCCTTTTCGCGAATGCCTCGGTGGAAATGGCTTCCGGATCGAAGCGCGGTTGGCGGGCATCGTATTCACCCTTCCTTATTTTTTCCCACCAACCAAGGATTTCGTCTGCAATGGCCGCGGAGTTTCGGATCGGCACAACACTTCCCGTGACGCCCGTTTTAACACAGTCAACAGCTCCTGTATTGCGTGTGGTGATCACCGGCAACCCGCAGCCCATGGCTTCGGTCACAGCCAGGGCAAAACCATCCTCGATGCTGGGCATCACGAAGATGTCCGCGCTTTGAAGTCGTCGGCACAATTCGCCGTGAGGCAGTCTTCCAGCCCACTCGATTGGCAGGCGGTCCCAATTTCGTTTTCGAAATAGCGGCTCAAAGTTGTCCGCCATACCTCGGGTCAAAAGGAGTCGCGCGTTTGGAACCTGCTTTCTGACCATCTCAAACGCCTCCAACAAATACGGGGTGCCCTTTCTGAGTGTCAACAGACCGGTGTTAATGATTGTCAACGGCCGGTCCTTTGGCCGAGGCTGCGCAAGCGGACTGAACATCCTCAAGTCCACCGGGTAGGGCAAATCAAGAACACGGTCGGAAGGAAACCCACGAGAGACAAAAGATTCCGTCACGAACTTCGCCGGGGAGAAAATGTAGTCAGCTAGGAACACGGACCGCTGCTGACGCATATGATGTTTCGGATAAACCGGCGGCAACTGGCAGTCCCAACGAGAGTATTCCTCGGCCATCAATGACCAAAGGTTGCCGGGATGCGAGTTGCGCGCTTCAAGCAATGCCACTCCGCCGTTGCTCTTGATCCGTTCAAGGCAACGATTGAGATAGCCGAATCCGGCCAGCAGATGGTCGCCGGGTTTGATCTGGCCAAGCACCCAACGCTCAAAAATGGGAGTGGATGCAAAACGCACTGATTCAGCGTAGTACGTCGGCAACATTGTTTGCGCCAGCGTTTCAATCAAACCCGTGAGTGGAAACAACCGCTGTATTTCAGGATTGATGCCGGAGGTATGGCGGCGCGTTCCGACCAGATACTGCCGCAACAGCCCGTGTGAATCCATCACACGGGCATGCGGATCGGAAGGCGAGCGTGAAATATTAGCGCAGACGATGCGTGGCTGGCTCATGATCGGGTCGAAAAAGACTGTAGATTCCAAACCCGGCTCAATAAACGATTGGTGAAACGGTTCAACATTCCGGGCAAAAAATCAGGTGTATCCAAAGCGCCATCCTTTTACTTCGATGCATGCGCTTGCGCAATGAGCAAATGTTGATTGGACTGGGCTGGCGCACACGCACCGAGATGAACGTCATGTTTCTGGCCGTTTCTCCCTCCTCCACGAGCGGGTTGGGGACAGATTTCCCCGAAACTCGATTTGCGCTTTGAACCCCAGAACCGCGATTGGAGCGCCGGTCTCCCGACCCGGCGCGTTGGCGTGCATGCGTCGGTTCGCGCCGGGTCGGAGACCGGCGCTCCGGTTCATGGGGAGCTTCGACCTCCAACAATGGACGCACATCGGATGTATGTACTATCGCGGGGCGAGCCACGTTATGGATTGCGGTGGCAAGCGCAGCGCGACACCGCTTTCGCATGACCGATGTCCTGCTCCTGCTCAAAGGCCGCGCGCCCGCCCGAAAGCGCCGTCGCCGCTGCGCTCCAGCCTTCGCCTAGGCTTCGGTCGGCGGGCTGGGCTGGCGCAGTCCAAAACCTGCCGGTCAGAAGCCGGTTCATGGAAAGGGAGTTAAGAATAGTCTCAAGATGCACCCCGCCACCCGGCGTTTTTTGCTTCTTTTCAGAAGGAGTCTCCGTGAACATGCCGGACCAAAAAAAGGTCTGACTTGGAATAGATTCAAAATGAAACTTGCCGTTCTCGCCACGGACAACCGCGAACATGACAGCGCCTATTCGGACCCGGCACCCAGATTTTGCACCGGCGTTCAATCGCTATTGACCGGCTTTGCTTCCATTCCCGATTTGGAGGTGCATTTGGTTTCGTGTTCCAAGAAGCCTATGGCGGCCCCGGAGAAACTCGCGCCGAACATCTATTATCACTGTCTGGTGGTCCCGCAATTCGGATGGTTGCGCACGCTTTATCAGGGCTGTATCCGTGCCACGCGACGCAAGCTGAGGGAGATCAACCCCGACCTCGTCCACGGCATGGGACTGGAGCGCGACGCGTGCATCAGCGCGGTACTGTCCGGGATCCCGTGTGTCGTGAGCATTCACGGCAATATGGCTGAAACCGCCCGGTTGGCCAAAGCGCGCATTGGCAGCTACCTATGGCTGACGGCGCGGCTGGAGAACTTCACGTTGCCACGGGCCATCGGCGTTTTCTGCAATTCCGCCTACACCGAGGCGCTGGCGCGACCGCGGTCGAAGAAGACGTGGAGAGTGGCTCACGCTTTGCGTCCCTATTTTCTGGACCCACCGCCCAATCTGAATCCGCGGCCCTGTTCGTTGCTTGTCGCCGGTGTCATTCAACCCCGCAAGCGGCAGTTGGAACTGTTGGATGTCGCCGAGGAACTGCACCGACGCGGACTCAAGTTTGAGATGCGTTTTATCGGCATCATTTACGACAGGACCGATCCGTATGTCACCGCCTTTCTCAAGCGAATCAAACCGATGGAAGCCGCAGGCTATGCAAAGTTCCTTGGGACTCCGACAGACGCCGAGTTGGTTTCCCATTTTGATGCCGTGTCCGGAATGATCCACTTCCCCACGGAAGAAGCGTTTGGCAACGTCGTGTGCGAGTCGCTGGCGCGCGGGCTGAAGTTTTTCGGTTCAAAAGTGGGAGGAATCGCAGACATCGCAGGCGATGTGCCGGGGGCGGAACTGTTCGATCTGAATGACTGGAAGGGGTTGACGGATGCGATTGCCAGATGGATCGGAAACGGACATCCGCTGCTGCCCGACGCGCCCGGCTTGATGCGTTCGCGTTTCCATCACGACGTCATTGCCCGCCGGCATCTGGAGATTTACCGGGAATCGCTCAACACTCGCGCGTAAACCTCGCGCAGTTTAGCGGCGACTTCCCCCCAGCTCAACGGACGTTTCGGAGGCTTCAGCGACGGCGCGCAATCGTGGAAGGTCTTCAATGCAGCTGCGGTCTGTTGCGCGCCTGAAACGGGACAATAACTGGCTTCCTCGCCAAACGTGCAACGCGCCCACGGCAGGTCGCTCAGGAACAACGGACAACCGCACGACGCCGCTTCCAACGCGGAAAGACTCAGGCTCTCGTACGTGCTCAATAACGCGAACCCGCGAGCGGAACTGTATATCCCTGCCAGAACCGCGCGGTCATTCACAGGGCCTTCATAACGCACGATGTCCGGGTGCTGTTTTGCCAGCGCAAAGAAACGTTGGGCATAAGGGTCAGCATCCGAGTAGGCCCTGCCGATAATCCAGACAGGAGTTTTGGCCAGCACGGCGGCTTCGGCCAGTTCCAACACGCGTTTAATTGCGGTGATGGTGGCTGTGCAGACAATCCACGGCCCGCGTGCCGAGGGTTTGCTTTGGAGAAACACCTCCTCGACCCCGTTGGGGACGACATGTACCCGCTCCGGCGGCGCATCGAAGAGGTACCGCATCAGATACGCTTCCCACGACGTGAGCGCCACGCAAGCATCGGCCAGGCGATAGGCTTTCCAATTGAAGGCGTTGATGAATTGTCCCGGCGCAAACCGTTCGATCGTCCGGCTCATCGTCCGCTGCATCCACAACGCACGTCGCGACCGTGCGCCTGTCGCGGAGAGCAGTTGGGCCATGACGATCTTGATGCGTTTCTTGTGCGCCAGTTCGATCTGATCGGCGGGCATCCGGCCAGCGTAATGGATGATGTCTCCCGTCTGCTTGTCGTCCCACCAGCGCAACGGCTCGACCTCCAGGCCGATGGAGCGCAGCGCAGCCATCGTTTGTTCGATCTGGGTCTGTTGTCCACCGTGCGCCAGAGAAAAGGGAGGAGTGCAGTAGATCAGTATTTTCATGCAGAACGAATGCCGTGCAAATTAGGCATCACGGAAACCGTGGCAAGCTCCAATTCTCAAACGATCCAATTTGAGCATCGCAATCCTGAACAGCGACGGGAACTCCGGATTCCAGCCCGGCATGTTGCCCGACGTTTGCTCCGTTTGCCTCGAGACGGCTCACTGGCACATGAAGGGAGATTTGAAGGCTGTCCGCGTGTGGCTGTGAGATTCGCCTTGCGCGGGAAGTCGGAGACTGGTTCATTATGCGGGCAGATTGCGCACGTGGCGGAATTGGCAGACGCGCTACTTTGAGGTGGTAGTGCCGTAAGGCGTGCAGGTTCAAGTCCTGCCGTGCGCACCAAATCTTCAACCATTCGCCCGATCGAGTTGTGATGAAAAAATGCCTGTTGCTGCTTTGTGTGTTGTGTCTGGTTCTGTCTACCGGCTGTTCCAGGCGCTACATGGTCACGCTTCAAAACGGCAACCAGATCACAGCCTACGGCAAACCCAAACTGGAGGACGGGGCGTATGTATTCAAGGACGGCAAGGGCGAGGAGCGCCGCATCCCCCGCGCGCGTGTGAAGGAAATTGCGCCGGTTTCACAGGCCAGTTCCCCATACAGCACGGGCAAAACCTCGACGTTCAAGTAAGGAATTTCTTCACGTATTTGCCCAGTAGATCGGCCTCAAGATTCACGGCGTCGCCCACCTTGCGCTCGCGCAACGCAGTGACGTCATAGGTGTGCGGAATGATCCAGACGCGGAATCCGTTCTTCTTCACGGACGCCACGGTCAGGCTGATGCCGTCCAAGGCGACGGATCCCTTGTGGATGATGTAGCGCATGACCTCCGGTGGTGCCGCGATGTCCAGCATGTGGTCGCGGCCAACGCGTTCCCATTTGCTGATCGTTCCAAGGCCGTCCACGTGGCCGGTGACAAAATGGCCTCCCAGTTCGCCGCCCGCGCGTAACGGTCGCTCCAGATTCACGAGCGAACCGGGTTTCGCGAACTGCATGTTCGTCAACCGCCAGCTTTCCTGAAGCATGTCGAACCGGATGAGCCTGTCTTTCCCCCGGGTGGTGAGCTTTACGACGGTGAGACAGCAGCCATTGACCGCGACGCTCGCGCCGATCTTCAATCCGCGTCCGATGACGCGTGACCGAATGGTGAGCTGAATGGATTTCGGGGCCGGCTTGATCGTTTCGACCGTTCCCGCTTCTTCCACGATTCCAGTGAACATGGCGGGATGTTGCCGGTTTCGGGTTGCGGGTTGCAAGTCCGTCGCTTGCCATCTTTCAACCCATTCTTGCCGTGAGCAACAAGTCATCGCCGAGTTTGCGCCAATGGACGTCGTGCAATTGGATGATGTCGGTTAATCGTTCGATGCCAGCACCGGCCACGGCCTTGCGGGAATCGCGTCCGCCGAGGATTTTCGGCGCGTAAAAGAACGCCACGCGTTGCGCGAATCCGCCGAGCAGGAACGATGCGTTGACCTCGCCGCCACCTTCGACCAACAGGCTGGTGACGTTTTCAGAGCCAAGCCTTTTGAGAAGCCACCGGAGGTTGATTGCCGATTTAGTCCGGGGCGCGACCAGCACGTTGACTTGTTCGGACAGCGCGGCGACGCGGGCTTTGGGCGCATTGTTGCCGACCACGATTGTGGTCAAGGCCGCATGTTTGTCGCTGATGATTTTGGATTGGGGCGGTGTGCGAGCCATGGAATCCAGAACGATGCGGCGCAGTGCTGGAGGTTGAGCGTTGAGTGTTGAGCGTTGAGCGTTGCCCCGGCTGCGCGCCGTCAGGGACGGATTGTCCGCCAGCACGGTGTTCACGCCCACGAGAATGGCGTCGCTCCCTTGGCGAAGTTTCATTCCGTGTTCACGGGCTTTTTCGCCAGTGATCCATTTCGATTCGCCACTTGCGGTGGCGATCTTTCCATCCAATGTCATCGCGGCCTTGACGGTGACGAAGGGTGTTCGATGGACGATCCAGTGATTGAAGGCTTCGTTCAATCCCGCACAATCGGCGGCAAGGATTCCGGGAACGACTTCGATGCCGGCGCGTCGCAGTATTTGAAAACCTTTGCCCGCGTGCCTCGGATTCGGGTCGGTGGCGCCAATCACGACGCGTTTGATTCCCGCCGTGATGATGGCATTTGTGCAAGGTGGTGTTCGCCCGTGTGTGCAGCAGGGTTCGAGCGTCACGAACAGGGTCGCACCCCGGGCGCTGTGTCCGCGCCGTTGCGCGTCGTTCAGCGCCTCGATCTCGGCGTGCGGCAAGCCCGCGCGCCGATGCCAGCCGCGTCCGATGATCCGGCCGCCTTTGACCAGCACCGCGCCGACCATCGGGTTGGGCGACGTCGCTCCGTAACCGCGCCGGGCGAGCCGCAGGGCCAGTCGCATGAAATCCATTTCAGCCATCGCAGCCAGCGTAGTCGTTGATACTCACCGCGCCAAAGCCAAAAGCCTTTTACGCGGATGTCGCCAAATGGTGCATCGGCCCGATTGGAACGTTCGTTGCTTTTGAACGGGCAAAATTGGTGTGGGGCAAAAATCTGGCCAGCAAAGGGACGCGCGGGCCGCAACCGGTCAAAATATGGACACGAATGCCACCTCAGAATTGAACCGCGTGCTTGGGACGATGATCCAGAGCCACGAAGGTGTTTCCGACCTGCTGTTTGTGGCGGGCAAACCGCCGCAGGTCGAATCGCACGGAAAACTCCAATCCGTCGCTTTCGAGCCTGCGGTCGAACTGGACAATGCCCGCATCGAAATTCTCGCCCGCACCATCATGAACGGCAATCAGCGCCTTGCGAAGGACCTCGCCGAAACCGGTTCATGCGATTGCAGCTACACACTGCCGGATGTCTGCCGTTTTCGCGTCAACATCTACCGCCAGAACGGCAACCACGCCATGGTCCTGCGCCGTCTGCAAAGCGAGATTCCGTCCCTGGAAAAGCTCAACATGGCTCCCATCTTTCGGGAGGTCATCAAGGAAAAGACCGGCATCATCTTCGTTACGGGCGGCACGGGCAGCGGCAAGACGACCACGCTGGCGGCGATGTTGAACGAGATCAACCTGAACAGCGAGGTTCACATCGTCACACTGGAAGACCCGATTGAATTTCTTCACCCGCATCGCAAGGCCACTTTCAGCCAGCGCGAACTGGGTCGCGATTTCTTCGCGTTCCCCGATGGACTTCGCGCCGCGTTGCGTCAGGCGCCCAAGGTCATTCTCGTGGGCGAAATCCGTGACCGCGAAACGATGGAGATCGCGTTGACCGCCGCGGAAACCGGCCACGTGGTTTACAGCACGTTGCACACGATCAGCGCCGGCCAGACCATCAACCGCATCCTGGGCATGTTCAATCCCGAGGAGGAAAAACAGGTTCGCGAACGGCTCGCCGAGACGCTGCGTTACGTCATCAGCCAGCGGCTTGCGCCCAAAAAGGGCGGCGGACGGTTGCTGATTTCCGAATTGATGGGCAGCAACCTTCGCAGCCGCGAGGCCATCGCGCTGGGCGAAAACGAAAACCGCCGGCTCAATGAAATCATCGAAGCCGGGCAGACGGCCGGCTGGCACAGTTTTGAGCAATCCCTCTGCAAGGCCTACGAGAGCGATTTGATCACCGAGGAGACGGCGCTGTTGTATTGCGTCAATCGTAGCCAGATGCGCCAGCGCATTGACGCCATCAAGAAACGGCAGCGCGAGGAAACCAAACATTTCACCCTGAAGATGCAGTCCGGCTCGCCGCCTCCCGTGCCGCCCTCGCCGCCGCCGAGTTCCACGGAGAAGCCAGTCCTTGTGCCGCAGCCGTAGACCAAGTCACTTACGGGACATCGAGGCGAACACCTTGTGTCCGCGACTTGGTTCCGGTCCGAACGAAAATCGGACCTGCCGGATTCGCCGGCTTGAGCTTGCCATCCGGCATCGGCCCTGCTCTTATCCGCACCGGTGTGTAACGTGTCACAGAATCAAAACAGCAGTCTTGTGCCCTTCATGGCAGGGCTGATGGCTGTGTTGATGCTTGTCATGACGCTGGTTGCGGCGGGTCACGCACAGCACCACGACGCAGACCACGACTCAGGCAATCATCACGGTCAGTGCGCGATTTGCTCCATTCATCAGGGCAAACTCAATGTGCCACAAGTCGTCGTTTCGGTAGTCACCGCTCCACTGTCCATCGCGTGGACATCGCCCGCTCCGAGTTTTCCGCTCAAGTCCGAATTCGATTTCTCTCTCGCCCCCAATCGCGGTCCGCCTGACCTCGTTGCCTCCCTGTAATTTCCTGTTCGCAGTTCCGGCGCTTTTTTGCCGGAGTCGGAATCTGTTAATTGAACCCCTGGCCGTCCGCACGCGCGGTCGTGCCGTGAAGAAATCTGAGATAATGAAAACAAAACTTGTGAGATGGAACGGTGTCGTGCTGGCTCTTGCCGTGGGATTGTTGTCCGCGACGGCGCGAGGCGAGTCCGACGTGGAAACGTTGAAACGCCAGTTCGAGGAACTGAAGGCAAATTTCGACCGCACAGTTGCCGAGCAACGCAAGATCATCGAGACGTTGCAGCAGCGTGTGGATCAATTGCAGGCGCAAACACCGCCCGCCGTCCAGACCGCAGCCCCCGCCGCCACGCCGCAACCGGTTTCTGAAGCTGAAACGACCCTGCAAAAGCCGTGGTCGCCCTCCGATCCCATCCGCGTCGGCAAAGGCAGCGCCTACATGGACATCGGAGTCGTTGCCACGTTTGTGGCCGGCAGTTCGACGGCTGACGACATCAAGAGTCTTGAGCTGGGCGGTCACGACCCCAATCAGCGCGGTTTCACCGTTCAGGGCGTGGAATTGAACCTGCGCGGTGCGGTGGACCCGTATTTCACCGCCAACGTCAACACGCTCTTCCAGATTGATTCCGACGGCGAAACAGTCACCGAACTGGAGGAAGCCTGGGTGCAAACCATGTCGTTGCCATACAACCTCACCGTTCGTGGCGGCCAGTTCTTCACCGAGTTCGGCCGCATCAACACCCAGCATCTCCACTCATGGGGTTTCGTGGACGTGCCGCTGGTCAACGGACGTTTCCTCGGCCCGGACGGCCTTCGCAATCCGGGAGCGCAACTCTCGTGGCTTGCGCCGACGCCGTTCTATTCGGAGATTTTCTTCAGCGTTCAGAACAGCCAGGGCGAGACCGCTTACAGTTTTCGTGGCGACAGCCACGGTCACGACGACGAGGAGGAATCCGGCGTTCCGTTCACGTATCGTCACGCAGACAACGATCGCGGCGTGAGCACCCTGGGCGACATGCTCTACACGGTGCATCTGGCGACGTCGTTCGATCTGACCGACAACCAGGTGTTGCTGCTGGGTGCTTCCGCCGCGTTCGGCCCCAACAACAACGGCGAATCCGGCGACACTTGCACGCAGATTTACGGAGTGGACATGACGTGGAAATGGAAATCGCCCAACGCGCACGGCGGCTTCCCGTTCGTTGCCTGGCAGACCGAGGCCATGTTGCGCCGCTACGATGCGGGCGCATTCGATTGGACGGAAGTCGCCGACGAGGGCGAAACGCCCATCGTGGACGAGAACACTGGCGATCCCGCCGTGCTTTCCCGCGAAACACTCACCGACTACGGATTCTACACACAACTGCTCTGGGGTTTCCGCAAAGGCTGGGTGGCGGGAATGCGCCTTGATTACGTGACGGGCAAAGAGGGCGATTACGAAAAAATGAACCTGTCCTACGACGGTTCGGAACTGGGCCGCGATCCCGCCCGCAACGAACGCTGGCGGCTCTCGCCAAACCTGACATGGTATCCAAGCGAATTCTCAAAGATTCGTCTGCAATACAACTACGATGACCGCCGCGACATCGGCTGCGATCACTCGGTCTGGTTGCAATTCGAATTCCTGCTCGGCGCGCACGCGGCGCATAAATTTTAACCACGAATGGAGACCAACATGAATGTTTGCGCGAAACTGGATGCCGTGAATCAGGGGGCAGGAAGCTCCAAATTCCAATCTCCAACATCCAGAGAAATTCCAAACCTCAAGCCCCAATGGAAATGTGGGGCGAAAGGCGGCGTTAGGAGATTTATGTTTGGTGTTTCTCTGGTGCTTGGTGTTTGGTGCCTGGCGCTTTCCACCGCGCACGCGAAGATAAACGTCGTCTGCACCACGCCGGACATCGCCTCCATCGCCAGAGTTGTCGGCGGGGACAGGATGGACCTCACCACAATGGCAAGACCCACCGAGGACCCGCATTTTGTGGACGCGAAACCGAGCTTCATCGTGAAACTCAACCGCGCGGACGCGCTCATTCACGGCGGCGCGGAACTGGAATCCGGCTGGCTGCCAAAGCTCGTCGAGCAGGCCCGCAACGCGCAGATCATCTCCGCCGCCAAAGGCGACGTGCGCTGCTGCGAAGGCGTGCGGATGCTGGAAGTGCCCACGAACCTCGACCGTTCCAAGGGCGACATCCATTCGCAGGGCAATCCGCATTTTCTGGTTGATCCGGAGAACGCAAAGGTTGTCGCGCAACACATCGCCGACGCGTTTTCAAAACTCGATGAGAAGGGCGCGGAGTATTTTCAGGCGAACGCGAACAAGTTCGTCGCCGAACTCAATGCGAAGTTGGCGCAATGGCAACAGACGCTGGAGCCTTATCGCGGAGCGCAGATCGTGGCATATCACAATTCGTGGCCGTACTTCGCGCAGCGGTTTGGATTGAAGATAGAATTGTTTCTCGAACCCAAGCCCGGCATTCCGCCGTCACCGGCGCATCTTGCCGATGTCATCGCGAAGATGAAACAGAACGGCGCGCGGGTCATCATCGTGGACCCGTATCTGAACAAGAAGACGGCGCAAACCGTCGCCCGCGCCACCGGCGCGACAGTGGTGGACGTGACCCAGTTCCCCGGCGGTGTGAAGGGAACGGAAGGCGGCTACATCGCGATGATGGATTATCTGGTCAATGCCATTGCCAAGGGGCTCGGAGATAACAAATGAAGATCGAACATTCAACATTCAACGCCGAACATCCAGGGACATCATCGTTCGACGGTTCAATTCAGCGTTCGGTGTCGAATGTTGAATGTGGAATGTTTTCAAAATCAAACTATGAACCTTGAACCTGCCGGTTCACTGACCTTGTCGGAAGTCATGGCCGTGATGAAATGGCCGCTGGTGGCGTGCCTTTTGTTGCCGGGCATTCTCGTTTATTACGGTCTGCACGTCATCCGTCGCGGCATCATCTTCGTGGACCTCGCGCTGGCACAGGTGGCCACACTGGGCACCTGCTTCTGCCTGTTCCTCGGTCACGAGGCGGACGATCCGCACAATTACTACTGGTCGCTCGGTTTCACGCTGGCGGGCGCGTTGTTGTTCACGTTCACGAGGCCCAACGCGAAATCGCGGGTGCCGCAGGAGGCGTTGATCGGCATCGTGTACGTCGTCGCAGCGGCGGCGGGAATCCTGTTGTTGAGCAAAAGCCCGCACGGCAAGGAGGAATTGCAGAAAACGCTCGTCGGCGATCTGCTCACCGTCACGTGGACGCAGATCTGGACGACTGCGGCGCTCTACGGGGCCATCGCCCTCACGCATGTGTTGTTTCGCCGCCAGTTTATCGCGCTCTCGTTCGATCACGAAAACGCCGCAAAGAGCGGCCTCAAAGTGCGTCTCTGGGACTTTCTGTTCTACGCACTGTTCGGATTGATCGTCACCAGTTTCGTGCAGTTGGGTGGCGTGCTGCTGGTATTCTCGT